>DATNLP010000415.1:0-3213 GCA_035602795.1 Acidimicrobiales bacterium
GGTGAGCGGCCTCTCGAGCGTCTGCACCATTTGGGTGGCTGCGGTCTCGGCTCCTGCAACGACGCCGTGGGGCACCAGGCCGCCCAGCACCGCTGCGGCGAGGATCGCCACCAAGCCGAGGCGCCACCGGATACCCATGCATCACAGGATACGGGAGCTCCCTAAAAGCCAGCTAAGAATCGGGTCTCCGACCGGGTGCCCCCGGCGTTGCCGCCGCCGCGCCGAGGACGAACCCTCCGTCCCGTCCGGCGGTGCGTTCCTAGCGGCGGCGCTCGAGCTCCGCCCCGCCGCCCGGGCGCAGCACATGCACGGATCGTCGGCCGTCGATCGGGACGGCCTCGAAGCACGACTCCACCTTGCGGTGCCAGAGGGCGTACCAGACCACGAAGCCGCCACCGAACAGGGTCACCGATCCCACCATCATCGCCAGCAGTGCCATGTCGGTCATCTCCCTTTGCCGCCTCACCTCAAAGTCTGCGGTGAACGGTCCCCCGGCAACAGGGACGAAGGTCACCTTCGTTCAGGTGCCGAAGGCCCGTTCATGCTCGGGACCTCCGCACCGGCGTGACAGGAGCCCGGGCCCTCTCGCGTCAGGCCGCTCCCGAGCCGGCCGACGCTGCGGTGATGCGCCGGGACCACAGTGCCACCAGCTGGAGCAGTCCCAGGTAGACCGCCAGCACGATGAGGATGGTCAGCAAGGCCCAGCCGGTCAGGTTGCCGCTGAAGAGGAGGAACAGCGCGGCCACGACGACGCCGACCAGGCGCAGCCCGGTGAGGTGCTCGAGGATCCAGCCGCCGCTGCGGCGGGCGCCCTCGGAGCCGGCGGCGGCACGCCCGGCGCCCGCTTTGACCGCCTTCGCCTGGGCCCACAGCCAGAGGGCGGCCCGCGCCACCAGGCGGCGGATCCACAAGGCGTAGCGCGCCGGCCCGAACACCCAGGCGACGATGGCGACCAGCACCGTGGCCAGCAGCATCCAGCGCAGGTCGGCCTTGAGGAAGCGGAGCAGGATGTCCCACACGGCAGCGGAGACGTTGCGGTCGAAGTGCTGGTTGACCGCCTCGTTGAGGAACGTGGTGCGCCCGTAGGCCAGCCCGACCAGCAGGACGAGGGTGAAGAGCCCCACGCCGACCGACATGCGGAGCAGGGCCCGTCGTCGGTCGACCGCGATCACGATGGCCGCGATCCCGAGTACCAGCGCGGTGACCGGCACGGCCCACCCCAGCGTCACCAGAGTGTTGAAGAGGCGCGAGAACTTGGACACCTGGCTCTTGGAGACCACCGTGACACCGAGGTGGTTGCCCTGGGACAGAAGCGGCTTGATCGGGTTGAACAGGGTGACCCCGCGCTGGTTGGCCTGCTCGACGATGTTGTTCAAGATCGGCGTGACATTGACGACGACCTGTCCGCCCTTACCCAGGTTGCTCGTGAGCGACGTCTGCTTGCCGGTCAGGACATCGACCACGGTGTCGTGCGTGTGCCGGTTCAGCGTGTCCCACAACTGGCCGAACTGCTGGCTCTCGAGCACCTTGACCGCGAGGCCGTACACATAGGCCTCGACCTCGGTCAGGATCGGCTGGACGATGGGCTTCGCCTTCGCCGGCAGCGCCGACGCCACCGCGTCTTTCACGGTCGACGACTCGAAGAGCTCGTTCGTCGCCTGCCGCGCCAGGTGGTCGATGATCACCGGGTTGCGGGCCAGCGGCGCCATGGTGGCGACGTACTGGTCGGTGTTGGTCACGGTGCGGATGGCCCAGGCCGAGAGCACCGAGATCGGGATCAGCAGCGACGCCAGCACAATCAACACCCAGGTGACGACCCCACGCGTCCTCCGAGCCCGCGGTCGCCTCCTGGTCGGAGCCGGTGCGGGGTCCGCTCCGGACGCTGCGGTGGCGCCGGGCGCGTCGCCTGTCGGCGTCTCCCCTGAGCCCGTGTCGGTCATCTGCGCTCGCTCATGTGTTGATGCTCACCACAGACCCGGTGCCATTCGGCACTGGCGCCATGAGATTGCCCTGGTGTAGCACTAATCACATGGATGGGTCGGCCTCGGCCACCAAACAAGTGCGGATTGGGGGCATCAGCGCCGTTGCCGGCATGTTCGCCCCGCTCGTGTTCGTGAGCATCATCGTCCTGCGCAAGGTCAATCGGCGGGCGAAGACCTTCACGCGCCACTGGAACAAGCGCCTCCAGAACGAGATCTCCCGCTGGTCCTAATCGGGCCGGACCGGAGGGGCTGAGCGCATGCTCACCGGCCTCGCGCACACGGCCGTCTGTGTGCCCGACGTGCGCGCCGCCGCCCGCTGGTACGCCGATGTGCTCGGTCTCGAGGTCCTGTCGCCGCCGTACCGCATGGAGGGCGAGCAGATCGAGCGCGACATGGGAGAGCTGATGCCCTCCCCCGTGGTCGTGACCGCGGCCATCGTCGGCTTCGGCGCGGACGACCGCGTCATCGAGCTCATCGAGTATCCGGCGGCCGGCGTGGCACCCCCCGGAACCGGACGGCCGTCGGTGACCCGGATCGGCATTACGCACGTGGGGATGCTGTGCGACGACATCGCCGCCACCAGAGCCGAGTTGGAAGCGCGCGGTGTGGAATTCCTGACCGCGGGGATCGCCGACGTGGCCGGTCTCAAGACGACGTGGTGCCACGACCCGTGGGGAACGGTCATCATCCTGCTCGAGAAGAGCCGGGATCAACGGCCGTACTGGGGACAGCTGGCGCCCCCCACTTGACCGACACGCCGGCCAATTTGCGGTCAGATCGGCCTCGAAGGAAGGAATTCCGAAGAAATTGGCCCGAAAAACTTGTGCACCCATGGTGCGTGTGGGCAATGATGTGCGCCATGAACAAGCGAGAACTAGCCAGAGCTGTCGCAGTCCACTCCGACGTCGAGTTGAAGACGGTCGTCAACGTCATCGACGGCTTCACCGATGTCGTCACCGCCGTCGTCTCGAAGGGCGAACCGGTCTCAATCCCCGGCTTCGCCAAGTTCGTCAAGGTCGATCGGCCGGCCCGCATGGGTCGCAATCCCGCGACGGGTGAGGCTATCCGTATCAAGGCGTCCAAGAAGGCGCGCATCACGCCGGTCAAGGCGTTCAAGGACGCCGTCCTGGCCCCGGCTACGGCACCCAAGCTGGTGAAGGGCGCGTTCCCGACCAGCGACGCCGCTGTTGCCGCCGCCGGCAAGTCCGCCGCTCCGGTTGCCGCCAAGAAG
>DATNLP010000416.1:0-20302 GCA_035602795.1 Acidimicrobiales bacterium
GGGCGCCACAGACTCCTGGCGCGCCGTCGGCCGAGGGAAGGCCGGCGCTCCCGAGAGGGCGCGCTCGAGTGCCGAGATGCGCTCGGCCAGCGCCTCCGAGCCTGAGCCCGAGTCGAGGTCGGGCCGCACGGCGCGCACGAGGCCGATCTCGAGCACCACCTGCCCGTCCGGGGCGTCGCGCATGTCGACCAGCGCCTGCCCCAGGATCTCCATGCTGCGGACCACGCGCGGCAGGCCCATGGTCTCGGCCAGCGCGCTGAAGCGATCCCGCGCTGCGCCGGAGACGGCGCACAGGTCCGGGGCCAATGCGGCCAGGAAGACCTGGCGCAGGTCGTCGATCAGCTCGGTGGCCAGCTGCTGGGCCCCCCAGCCGCCGGCCAGCAGCGCGCTGATGGACACCAGCACCGCCGCCGGCTCGCCCCCGGCCAGGGCGTCGAGGACCTGGGCCAGCTCGGGCCGGGCGGCGTCGGACGAGCCCGAGGCCACCACCTGGTCCAGGGCGGACAGCGCGTCGCGGGCCGAGCCGCGGCCCCGGCGCACCGCCGCCTGCACCGCCTCCTCGTCCAGCCCCAGACCCGCCGATTCGTTGACCGACTCGAGCAGGTCGTGCAGCGTTTCGGCCCCCAGCAGCCGGAACTCGAGATGCTGGGTGCGGCTGCGGATGGTCGGCGGGACCTTCTGCGGGTCGGTCGTGGCCAGCACGAAGACGACGTGGCTCGGCGGCTCCTCCAGGGTCTTGAGCAGCGCGTTGGCCGCCGCCGTCGAGAGCATGTGCACCTCGTCGACGATGTAGATCTTCCACCGTCCGGGCGTGCCCAGCCCCGCGTGCGCCACCAGGTCGCGCATGGCGTCGACGCCGTTGTTCGATGCCGCGTCGAGCTCGTGCACGTTGAGCGACGTCCCCGCCGTGGTGTCCACGCACGACGCGCACTGGCCGCACGGCTCCCCGTCGACCGGCGCCTCGCAATTGAGCGCCTTGGCCAAGATCCGTGCCGACGACGTCTTGCCCGTCCCGCGCGGGCCGCTGAAGAGGTAGGCGTGCGAGACCCGGCCGTCGCGCACCGCGCTGCGCAATGCGCGCACCACGTGGTCCTGGCCCTTGAGCTCGTCGAACCGGCCCGGCCGGAAGCGCCGATACAACGAGACGAAGGGGGCGTCGGCCATGTCGGCCGAGCCTACCCATGCGCTCCGACAGCACGTCCCGGTGCTCGGTACGGCGGCCAGGTTGGCTACGGCACCCGGCCAGACCCGCTGAGAGCTGCTGCCTTCCGACCCTGACTCGATTCACGAGCGGCCGTCGCGTAGGACCCGGCCGCCGCACCCAACATCGGGAACGTGCGGCTGACCAGGCTAGCGGCTCGCCCCAGTCGGGACCGACGCCTCGCTAGACGACGAGCACGGCGCAGGAGGCCCGGTCCATGACCCCCTTGGGCACGCCGGTGAGTCGCCGGGTCCCGTGGTCGTCCCGCGACCCGACGATGATCAGGTCGGCCTCCTGCTCGGCCGCCACCCGGGTGATGGCGTCGACCGGGTCGGCCAACATCGGGTGCGTCTCGACATGGAGATGCTCCTGCTCGGCGGTGGCGCGCAGCCGGCCGTGCAGCCAATCGGTCGCCCCGGCGCCCACATAGGTGTAGCGGAATTCCTCGGGCAGTTCGGGCGGCGTCTCCTCCTTGGGGCGCACGGCGGAGACCACGTGGAGCGTCCCGCCGAAGGTCCGCACCAGGTCCAGGGCGCGCCGGAGGGCCTTGGCCGCACCCGCGGAGTCGTCCGCCCCCACCACGACGGTCTCAAACATGGGACAACCGCCCCGTGTCGGCTGCCTCGGCCTGCTCGCCGGGGAGCACCGTCTGACCGCCGGCACCGGGCGCACCCGTCCCGCCGCTCGCGGCGGGCGGGGCCATGAGCACCGGCAGGTCGGTCGCCGCCGCCAGCCGGCTGCGCAGGCTGGCGGCCAGGCGGTGGTGGGCCAGCCGCCGGTGGTCGACGCCGAGCACAATCAGGTCGGCGCCCGATTGGCGGGCCGCCTCGGCGATGCGGCCGGCCAGCAGCCGGTTGCGTGCGCCCTGGGTGGGCCCGCTCACCAGGCAGGTGGTGGCGTGGCGGCCGTTGCGGATGCTGCGGGCCAGCCGCTCGCCGCGGTGCCGCGCAGTCTGCTCGGCCACTTCGACGAACGACGCGACGGTGCCGAAACGGCCCGTGGCCCCCTCGACGAAGACGGAGGCCGCCTCGGCGTCGGCCGATCCGTCGAGCACGACCAGCATCCGCCCGAATCCTGTGGTCCCCTTCGAGCTTGTTGCGTCCATCTCACACTCCGATGTCCCTGCGTCTCGCCTTCCCGGGCGGACTCCTCACTCAAAGGTTACACAAAGATGAACTCAAAATGACCTAAAAGTTAACCACAAGTTACTCACACGTGACATGGGTGGCCTGTCGGTACTCTTCTGTCGGATGCGTCGGGCCTGCTCAGAGCGGGCGGACCGCCGCCGCCGCGCCGCCGCTCCGCTGGCCCCCCGCGACGGCAGATCCAGGGGTCCCGGGGCCGTTAGCCTGACCAGGCTGCAGCTCGGGAGGAGTGCGAGAGCGGCCGAATCGGCACGACTGGAAATCGTGTGTTGGGCAACCAACCGTGGGTTCAAATCCCACCTCCTCCGCTTCGGGGACATGGGGTTCACGCCGCCCACCGGGGCGGACGCGGACTTGAGGCCCGGCGCCGCCCATACTGGGACATCGCCACCGCCGACACCCCCGACCCCGACCCCGACCCCGCTCCGCTGAGCGACGACGACGCCATGGCGCTCGCCGTGGCCGAGGCGCGCGCCGCAGCGGACGCCGGCGAGGTACCCGTCGGCGCGGTGACCCTGCTGGAGGGCCGGGTCGTGGCGACCCGGCACAACGAGCGCGAGCGCACCGGCGACCCGACGGCCCACGCCGAGATGCTGGCCCTGCGCGACACCGCGGCGGCCCTGGGCGGGTGGCGGCTGGCCGATGTCACGCTGGTGGTGACGCTCGAACCCTGCCCGATGTGCGCCGGGGCCCTCGTGGCCGCCCGGGTGGGGCGCCTGGTCTACGGCGCCACCGACCCGAAGGCCGGGGCCTGCGGGACCCTCTACAACCTGTGTGCCGACCCGCGTCTGAACCACGAGCTCGCCGTCCGCCCCGGCGTACGGGCGGACGAGTGCGGCGCCCTCCTGACCTCGTTCTTCGCAGGCAAACGGCCTGATCGGACGCCCCACCGAGGTTCTGGACCAGGTCAGAGCGGCTAAGCTCTCCCCTCGGAGGAGTGCGAGAGCGGCCGAATCGGACGGTCTCGAAAACCGTTGTGCCTCATGGGCACCGTGGGTTCAAATCCCACCTCCTCCGCTCGGGGCCCTGAAGGCCTATCGCATTTGGGCGAATGCGATGACAGCAGTACCACCTGGTCGTCCTCGGGCGGCCGGAAAGGAGTCAACCGTGGCACGCGCACGATCGACATTCGGGAAATTGCAGCGCGACCAGGCCAAGAAGGATCGCGCCAAGGCGAAGATGGACGACCGCCTGTCGCGGCGCGAGGACAAGGCGGCGAACCAGAGCGCGCCCGACTCGCCGTCGGGCGGCGAGGTCGACCAGACCCAGCTGCTCGAGCAGTTCGCCGCCCTCCACGAGGACCTGGCCGAGGGGCGCATCTCCCTCGACGACTTCGAGATACGCCAGGAGGAGCTCCGGGCCAAGCTCGTCGTCTGACGGCGGCGGCACGCCCCCAGGGGTGGGACGCGCCGAACGTGCGGGCTCAGGTGGAGGCGGCCTTGTCGCGCTGTTCCAGCCAGCGTCGGAAGCCGGCCGCGTTCGAGTGGACGCCGTTCATTATGTCGAGCTTCTCCTTGTGGGCGGCGTCGATGTCACCTAAGAGCGGGTCGAAGCGGGCCGACAGGGCGTCGGCGATGTCCCGGCCCTCCCGGTAGGCCTGTTCGGCCGTCTCGGCCCACTGGCGCAGTGTCTCGTCGGCCTCGGCCAGGAGCTCATCGGGTTGCTCGAGCAGCCCGTAGTGGGCGAGCGCGATGCCCGACGGCCGGCGCGCCGCGAACTTGGCCAGCGAGGTGATGGCCTGGTCGAGGTCGAAGTCGGGCGGCGGCGTCGAGGGGCGCAGCACGCCGCCGTCGGGCAGCTTTACGCCGACGGCGTCGCCGGCGAAGAGCACCCCGCTCAAGGAGTCGTGCAGCCCGAGGTGGTGCTTGGCGTGGCCCGGCGAGTCGATGGCGGTCAGGGTGCGGCCCGGGCCGATCTCGATCTCCTCGCCGTCGTCGAGCACGTGCAGGCGCTCGGGCGGGGTGGGGTCGAGCCGCCCGTAGAGCGAGTCGAGCAGCGGGCCGTAGACGAGGGCGGCCGAGTCGATGAGGCGGGTGGGATCGGCCAGGTGCCGTGCCCCCTTCTCGTGCACGTAGACGCGGGCCGACGGGAAAGCGCGGGCCACGTCACCCACGCCGCCGGCGTGGTCGAGGTGGATGTGGGTGACGGCCACCCCGGCCAGCTCGGCCGGCCCCACCCCGATCTGGCCCAGCGCCGCCAGCAGAACGGGCACCGAGGTCTGGCTTCCCGTCTCGATCAGCACCGGCGCCGTGCCCTCAATGAGGTAGCCGGCGGTCACGCGCTCCCAGCCGCCGAGCAGCGTGTCGATCTCGAGGACACCCTCCGCGATGGCCCGGGGCGGCGGCACGGCCGGAACGGCGTCGCCGCTCTCGGGGTCGTGCACGTGCAGCCCGACGTCGCCGTGCCGGTGCGAGTGCCCGCCGTGGGAGTGCGTCCTGCTCACGAGGTCGCGGCTCCGCTCAGCGCTGCGCCCCGGCCCGGCGCTTGACGCCGACCCGACTCATCTTCTTCATGCGCTGCATGACGGGTGCGGTGACGGACCGGTTGTCCACCGTCCGCTCTTCCGAACGCATCGGCACCAGTGGGTCCGTCCCGCCCAGCCGGAAGGCGGAGTTGATCAGCGACACGTGGGAGAAAGCCTGGGGGAAGTTGCCCACCAGGCGCCCCGCATAGGGGTCGTACTCCTCCGAGAGCAGGCCGAGCTCGTTGCGCAACGCCAGCAGCCGCTCGAACAGGTCCACCGCCTCGTCCTCGCGCCCGATCATGTGGAGGCAGTCCACCAGCCAGAAGGAGCAGGCGAGGAACGCCCCCTCGCGTCCGGTCAGGCCGTCCACGGCGCCGTCATCGCTGGTGCGGTAGCGCAGGACGAACCCGTGGTCGACGAGCTCGCGCTGAATCGCCTCGACCGTCGACACCACCCGCGGGTCCTCCGGCGGCAGGAATCCCACGAGCGGGATCATCAACACGCTGGCGTCGAGCTGGTTGCAGCCGTAGTACTGCGTGAAGGCGCCGACCTCTTCGTTGTAGCCCTTCTGGCACACCTCGTTGAAGATGTCGTCGCGCAGCGTGCGCCATTTGTCGAGGGGTCCTTCGAGCTCGGGCCACTGCTCGAGTGTGCGCACGGCGCGGTCGACGGCCACCCAGGCCATGACCTTGGAGTGCGTGAAATGCCGCCGCGGTCCGCGTACCTCCCAGATGCCGTCGTCGGGCTCGGTCCAGCCCGTCTCGATGAAGTCGATCAGCTGCGTCTGCAGGGCCCAGGCGGCCCGGCTGTGCACCCCCTCGCTGTGGGCGGACGAGTACAAGGCCGACATGACTTCGCCGTAGACGTCGAGCTGGTACTGCTCCGACGCGGCGTTCCCGATGCGCACCGGGACGGAGTTCTCGTACCCGGGGAGCCAGTCCGCCTCCCACTCGTCGAGACGCCGTTCGCCGGCGGCGCCGTACATGATCTGGAGCTTCGAGACGTCACCGGCCACGGCACGCAGCAGCCAGTCGCGCCAGGCCATGGCCTCGGTGAAGTAGCCGCCCCGCATCAGCGCCTCCAGCGTCAGCGTGGCGTCGCGCAGCCAGCAGAAGCGGTAGTCCCAGTTGCGGTTGCCCCCGAGCGCCTCGGGCAGGGAGGTGGTCGCCGCGGCGACGATGCCGCCGGTGGGCTCGTAGGTCAGGGCCTTCAGTGTGATCAGCGAGCGGACGACCGCGTCCTTGTACGGGCCGTTGTAACAGCAGAGCTCGGCCCATTCGGACCAGTAGGCCTCGGTGAGGTGCACCGCGTAGTAGCTGTCGAGCGGCGGCGGGGGCTCTTCGTGGGACGGGTACCAGACGAGGGTGAACGGGAAGCGCTCGTGTTGGGTCACCGTGAAGCTGGCCACCGAGCTCAGGCCCTTGCCCTCGAGCTCGACCCGGTGCCACAGGGCTATCGAATCCGGTCCCGCCGTGAAGCGCGACAAGCCGTCGTCCGTGGTCACCCAGGGAACCACCTCGCCGTAGTCGAAGCGCACGGTCAGCTCCATGAGCATGTCGACCGAGCCGCTGACCCCCTCCACCGTGCGCACCAGATGCGGATGGTTGTCACGCACGGGCATGCAATCGGTGATGCGCACCGTCCCCGTCGGCGTGTCGAACTCGGTCTCGAGCACCAGGGTGTCGGCGCGGTACCACCGCCGGGTGGCCACGAGCGTGGCCGGTGCCCCCACCGGGGCGATCTTCCAGAAGCCGTGATCATCCGCGCCGAGCAACCGGGTGAAGCAGGAGGGCGAGTCGAAGTGGGGCAGGCAGAGCCAGTCGACGGAGCCGTCCAGCCCGACCAGGGCGGCCGTGTGCAGGTCGCCGATGACGGCGTAGTCCTCGATGCGCTGGCTCATGGCCTCATTCTTGCCTCAACCGGAGATACAGGGTCCCGTGCTCACCGCCGAGTGGTGGGACTCGGCCTGCTGCACCCGGGAGAGCACCCCGGGCGAGGTGAGGGCATAGCCGACGTCGTTGTAGACGGTCGAGCGGGAGAAGACGACGCCGATGACCTGCCCGCCCGGGCCGAGCAGGGGGCCGCCGGAGTTGCCGGGCAGCACGTCGGCGTCGAGCGCGTACACGCCTCGGGTGACGGACCCGTTGTTGTAGATGTCCTTGCCGATGGCCGTCACCTCCTCGGTCACGCCGGCTGGGTCGATGGTGAGCGGCCCGTCCTCGGGATAGCCGAGGATGGCGGCCTCGGTGCCGCGGGCCACGATGTCGGGGCTGATGGTGAGGACCGGCCCCAGCGGCGCGTCGGTGCGCAGGACGGCCAGGTCGAAGGAGGGGTCGAAGAAGACCGGCGTGGCGTTGTAGGCGTTGCTCCCGACCAAGATCTGCGTGTTGCCGTCGCTCTCGCCGGCCACCACGTGGGCGTTGGTCGCCACCAGGCCCTTTCCGACCACGAAGCCCGATCCCTCCTGCTCGTTGGTGCAGGCCGTGCCGAGAACCTTGACCGTCGAGAAGACGGCCGGGTCCGCCAGGGCGCGGGTCTCGGCATCGGTCGGCGTCGAGACGGAGGGAGTCGAGGGCGGGGTGAGCGTCGAGAAGACCTGAGGGAACCCCTGGTCGTTCAGGAAGGTCTGCAGGTCGCCGAAGACCGAGGGGGCCTGGGGCAGGATCCGGTCGATCGAATGCAAAATGTCCGAGCGGGCCACAGCGGCATCGAGCGAGGTGAAGCGGCTGTTGGGCGAGGAGACGACGGCCGCCACCAGCCACACCGACAGCAGCACGGCGATCACGGCCACCCCCACGCCGAGTGCGGCGTCGACACCGCCCAGGTGGTGCCGCCGCAGCGTGATGTTGGAGTAGGTGCCGATGACCCGCCCCAGGTACCCGAAGACGCAGGCCGTCATCAGGACCAGCCCGACGATGATCACCGAGCGGGTGGCGCTGTCGTGGGACGTGTGCAGCGTGGGCACCCAGACCAGGGTGCCCAGCAGGAAGCCCAGCCAGAACCCGCCGAACGTGAGGATCTGGACCAACGCACCGAGCCGCAGGCCGTGCACGCCGGCGAGCAGCATCAGCCCGATGATCAGCAGGTCCACCCAGTCCACCGGTTCGAGGGTAGCGAACGTTGCAGCGGAATTATCGCCCCCCGCAGCTATTGTTCTGCCGTCGTGCCACCACGCATCGTGCCTCGACACCGGCGTTCGGGGCGACGCGGCGGCCCCCAACTCCTGCTGGCGGCGCTGGCCGTCACCGCGTCGGCCTGCTCCCTCGGAAGCCACCCCAGCGCGCTCAACGCGGAAAAGGTGCTCGGGGCGGTGCGGGGGACCCCCTTGGCCGTCGGACAGCCGGCGCCGGGCCAGACCGGCCAGCTCGGAGCCGTATCGTGCTTCGACGCGCGGCGCTGCTGGGCGGTCGGCGTGCCCGGCCCCAATGCCACCATGCCGGCGGGCTCGGCGACGGTCGTCGTCGCCACCACGGACGGCGGCATGTCCTGGTCGGCTCAACGCGTCGTCGGCGGCTACACGCCCGAGCTGAGCGGTATCGCCTGTCCGACGAAGTCCGACTGCATCGCCGTCGGCTCGAACGGGTTGTCGAGCGGCGTCGTGATCACCACCGACGACGGCGGCAAGCACTGGCTGTCGGCCACCACCCCCACCGGTGCCGTCACCATCAGCAGCGTCGAGTGCACCGGCGTGGCCGACTGCACGGCGCTGGTGAGCAACGGGACCGTCACCTGGTCGTCGCAGACCACGGACTTCGGCGAGACCTGGACCCAGCAGGGCAACCTCCCGGCGTCCTTCGTCGCCGCCGGCGCGCTCACGTGCATGCCCGCCGGCCCGTGCCTCGTGGCCGGCTACGTGCCGGCGGCAGCGGGCCATGGCACCGGGGCCATCGCCGTCAGCCAGGACGGCGGGCAGGCCTGGAGCAGCGCGACCGTGCCGTCGGGCATCGGCACGTTGCAGAGCACCGCCTGCCTCAGCGCGTCGGTCTGCCTGGCCGGAGGGAGCACGTCCACGACCGTGAGCGATGTCGTGCCGGCGGCGGGTCAGCTCCTCAGCAGTACCGACGGGGGCACCACGTGGTCGGCCGTCCCGGGGACGGTCCCGGTGGACGACGTCTTCGGCCTGGCCTGCCCGTCCGCCGAACTGTGCGCCATGGTGGGGACCGATTGGGAGGGCAGCCCGGCCGTGAGCTCGGGTGCGGTGGCCCAGAGCAACGACGGCGGGTCCAGCTTCAAGGCCTCGCGGTCGGCCTATGTACCCCTGGCCCTCACCGCGCTGTCGTGCCCCACCACTGCGGCCTGCGTCGCCGTGGGCGGCGATTCGGTCGCCCGTGTAAGCCTGATCAGCCCTCCGACGTCACATCACCAAAACCGAGCACACGGATCGCCGCAGGGGTAGCGTGCCTGTGTGGCCACGACGAAGCCGTGAGCTGCGCTGTTGCAGGGCCGCCAGACACCCGGCATCCCCAGGCAGGGCAGGGTCACCCCCGTAGTATCTGACGAGCCGGACCGAAGAGTCACCAGAGCGCATGGGAGCGGAAGGTTCCCGGCGCCCGAGCCGATGGAGGACCGTGATGCCGAAGACATGCCCCCAGTGTCAGAACGTGGCCGCGGACGATGCCACCACCTGTGCGAGCTGCGGCGCCTCGTTGAGCGCGGCGACGGGCGCGACAGGGGCCACTGGCGGCGCACCCGCCGCCGGCGCGGCACCCGCCGCCGCCACCCCAGGGCCGGCGGCCGCACCGGCCGGCGCGGCGAGCGGGGGCGGAGGCTCCTCGCTTCCCGCCTACCAGTTCGACCTGAACCGCCTGACCCTGGCCGACAAAATTGCCGGCATCGCGTCATTCGTCTTGCTGATCTCGCTGTTCCTCTCGTGGTTCGGTGTCAGCGTGATCGGCATCACGGTCACGGCCAGCGGGACGTCGGCGCACGGTTTCCTGTGGCTCGTCTTCATCATCGTGCTGTTGATCGAGGCGTACCTGGTCTGCGTCGCCGGCTGGGGCAACCTGCCCTTCGCACCCCAGATCCCCCACCTCACGGCGATGATCGTGGCGACCGTGGTCAACTTCGTGCTGGTCTTCATCGCCTTCATCGACAAGCCAGGCGGCTCGGGCGTGGGCTGGGAGTTCGGCGCCTTCCTCGCCCTCATCGCCGCCTTCGTGGCTGGGGCGCCCTATGCCATCCCGCAGGTGCGCGCTCGAACGATGTGACCCGCTGCCGCCCGCTGCAGGTGCGCTAGGAGCGGACGGCGGACAGCAGCAGACCGGGAATTTTGGCGGCCGACGGGTCGGCCTCGAAAGCCACGAAGCGGCGCATGACGTCGTAGGCGTCGCGCGCCGTGGCGAACCAGGGCGGCTTGGGCCGGGAGCGGAAGGGGCCGCGCACGACCGACTTCTGGGGGTGCCCGAACATCGCCGCATTGCCCACCACGCCCGTGCCCGACTGGATGTCGGTGCGCGGGTGCCCGGGGTAGGCGCCCCAGGTGGTGCAGCCCAGGGCGAAGGAGAGGCCGTGCCACAGGTTGACGCCGATGGAGCCGTAGCGCAGGTCGGCCACGGCGCGCTCCACGGCGTCGGCGACCGCCGGCTCCCTCTGTGACGACGGGCTGACCAAAATGGTGGCACCGAGCGTGCCCCAGAGGACGTCGTTGCAGAACGCGGTGGCGGCGTCGACGAAGGCCGCCTCGCCCGATGCGGGCAGGGCCGTCTCGGCCACCTGCCCGAAGAACGACTCCACGTTGAAGCAGATGTCGTCGGTGCGCCCGGGCGGCACGTTGGCGATGAACGTCCAGGGCAGCGCGTCGGGCGGCCCGGCGCCCAGCTCCTCGGCCTCGGGGTGGGCGGCGAAGAAGGCGTCGCGGCGCGCCGCGGCGCCGGGATAGTAGGCACGGCGCGTTGCGATGCCGGCCAGTGTTTGGGTCAGCGCACCGAGGAAGGCGTCGCGCTGGGGCCAGGCGGCGTGCGTGACGACGACGCGGGCGCTGACGCAGTTGAAGCCGGCGTTGTTCACCAGCATGGTGGCCACGTGGTCGGCCTGGTAGCGCAGCTCGGCGATGCTCCAGCTACCGGGCACCACGATGATGGGCGACACGTTTCCCAGCTCGGCCGTCACCGGCTTGTCGAGGAGGGGCTCGTCGGCTGCCTTGCGGGCGGCGCCCTCGGGCCCGGGGCCGAACACGACGGCGTCGTAGGTCTTGTCAGACCCGGTGATGTGGACCTCGTCGATGCGCGGGTGGGTGGTCAGGTACTGGCCCACCGCGGCGCCGCCGTCGACGATGCGCAGCACGCCGGCGTCGATGAGCGGGGCCAGCGCCCGGCTCCAGTGCGGCACCAGGTAGTCGTTGACCGGGTTGGCCTTCATGACGACGGTCTTGCCCTCCACGAAGAGCTTGGACAGCACGTCACGGGGGCCGAGCGAGGCCACGTTGCCGGCGGCCAGCACGAGGGCCGTGCCGGCGTAGGCCACCGGGTCGGCGTAGGCGGGCGCCTGCTGGGAGGCCAGGGCGTCGCGGGTGACGCCGGGCTGCATCCAGACTTCGGCCGTGGTCTGGGGGAACGTGATGCGGTCGAAGGGGCCGTCCGGGAGGACCTGGACCCGGAGGCGTCCGTCGGCGGCCTCCCGCACCGGGCCGGCGAAGGCCGGCTTGGCGTCCCGGGCGATGTCGCGGAGCGAGTCGCGGAGCAGGCGGGCCATGCGCACGAAGGTGCCGATACCGGTGAAGAGCTCCTCGCCCGCCTCGGTGGAGCCAGGGGTCAGGCCCTTGGCGGCACAGGCGGCGGCCAGCCAGTCGTCCTGGGCCACCATGATGTCCTTGATCACTCCTTCGAGGAGGTCGGCCCGGGCAGCGGCGTCGGTCTTGGCCCAGCTCGGAGCGTGGTCCGCCACCAGGTCGACCAGCGCGCCGAGCGCGGCGGTGTCGGGCGGGGCGGTGGTGGCGGTGGTGGCGTCGCTGCCAGAGCCTGCGCCGGCGGCCGGCGGCTCACTGGTCGGGGCGACCGCCCCCCGGCTCGTGATCGTCATGACTACCTCCCTGTGCACCGCCAGCGTACCGAGGGCGCCGACGCGGCTGACCTCGGGCGGTGACGGTCGGGTTCGTCAGCCCGGCAGCAGCGCCACCCGGGGCAGGACCTCCCGGGCCAGCAGTTCCAGGTGGGCCAGGTCGTCGAGGTCGAGGACCTGCAGGTAGACCGTCTCGGCGCCGATGCCCGAGAACGCCTCGATCCGGGCCACCACCTCATCAGGGGTGCCGGCGGCGCCGTGGAGGCGCAGCTCCCCGGCCTGGCGGCCGATGTTGGCGGCCCGGCGCTCGAACTCGGACTCGTCCGTCCCGCAGCACACGACCTGGGCGACGGACAGCCGGAGCGTCTGCGGGTCGCGGCCGCGCTGCTCACAGGCCGCCCGCACGCGGTCGAACTGTGCCTCGGTGTCGGCCAACGAGGAGAAGGCGAAGTTGAACTCGTTGGCGTAGGTGGCGGCCAGCCGCGGCGTGCGCTTCGGGCCCCCACCGCCGGCGATGAGCGGCGGGTGCGGTCGCTGGACCGGCTTGGGCAGCGCCGGACTGTCCTTCAGGTGGTAGTGGTGACCGTCGTAGCTGAACGTCTGGCCCTCGGGCGTGCCCCACAGGCCGGTGAGGATGGCGTACTGCTCCTCGAGCCGCTCCATGCGCTCGGGCGTGGGCGGGAAGGGCACGCCGTAGGCGCTGTGCTCGGCCTCGTACCAGCCGGCGCCCAGGCCGAGGTCGACCCGGCCGCCGCTCATGGCGTCGACCTGCGCCACCGCAATGGCGAGCAGGCCGGGCTCACGGAAGGTGGCACTGGTGACCAGCGTGCCCAGGCGGATGCGCTCGGTCTCGCGGGCGATGCCGCCCAGGGTGACCCAGGAGTCGGTGGGCCCCGGGAGTCCGTCGCCACCCATGGCGAGGAAGTGGTCGGAGCGGAAGAAGGCGTCGAAGCCGTGGGCCTCGGCCGCCTGGGCCACCGCCAGCTGCTGCGCGTAGCTGGCGCCCTGTTGGGGCTCGACGAAGATGCGGAGCTTCACTCACGAGCAACCTACTGGGACGAGGTTGCGTCCGGAGCCAGGGCCCGGGCGCCGGCCGCGGCTCCGGGCCGCACGCCCCGGCCGGCCGGGGCAGACTGCGGCCATGGACATCGGCGTGATCTTCCCCCAGACCGAGGTGGGCCACGACCCGGGCGCCGTGCGCGCCATCGGGCAGGCCGCCCAGGACCTGGGCTTCACCCACCTGGCGGCGTACGACCACGTGCTCGGCGGCGACGTGAAGGTGCACGGCGATCTCGGCGGGCCGTACACAGTGGACGACACCTTCCGTGAGCCGCTCACCATGTTCGCCTACCTGGCCGGCTGCACCGACCTGGCCTTCGCCACTTCCATCCTCATCGGGCCACAGCGCCAGACGGCGTTGCTGGCCAAGCAGGCGGCCGAGCTCGACCTGCTGTGCGGCGGCCGCTTCCGCCTCGGGCTCGGCGTCGGCTGGAACAAGGTCGAGTACGACGCGCTGGGCGTGCCCTTCGAGCAGCGGGGCGCCATATTGGAGGAGCAGGTGGTCGTGCTGCGGGCGCTGTGGACGCAGCGGAGCGTCACGTTCGAGGGGGAGTTCCACCACATCGAGGCGGCGGGGCTGGCGCCGCTGCCGGTCCAGCGGCCGATCCCGATTTGGATCGGCGCCTTCGCGCCGGCGGCGCTGCGCCGGGTGGGACGGGTGGCCGACGGGTGGTTCCCCATGGCGCGCCCGCGCGGGGGTCTGGAGGAGGCGCTCGAGATCATCCACGAGGGCGCCGCCGAGGCCGGGCGCGACCTGTCGCACTTCGCCTTCGAGGGACGCCTCGAGTACAGCACCCGCGACCTGGACAAGGTGGCCGAGCACGCTCGGCGGTGGCGGGAGGCCGGCGCCACCCACCTCTCCGTCAACACGATGCACTCCGGGCTGGACAGCACGGACGCCCACATCGCGGCCCTGCAGGAGTTGGCGACGACCCTGATCTGAGCGAGCGGGCCCATCGCGGGCGCGGGACGGCATGTCAACATGAGGCATGCCGGAGGGGGTGTCGCCGGACGAGCCGGTCCCCGGCAACCGACCCGAGGTCTCCCTGGCCACGATCGCCCGGGAGTGGGGACGAATCGGCTGCACGGGGTTCGGCGGGCCGCCCACCCACATCGCCATGCTGCGCCGGCTGGCCGTCCAGCGCGAGGGATGGCTCGACGAGGCGGAGTTCGAGGACGCCATTGCTGCGGTGAATCTGTTGCCGGGCCCGGCGTCCACCCAGCTGGCCATCTTCTGCGCCTGGCGCCTGCGGGGCGTGGCCGGCGCTCTGATCGGCGGCGCGTGTTTCATCTGTCCAGGGCTCGGCCTCATCATCGTCCTCGCCGCCGTGTTCCTGGCCGGGCACCCTCCGACCTGGATCAGCGGCGCCGCCCTGGGCGCCGGCGCAGCGGTGGCCGCCGTGGCGGTCAACGCGGCGATCGGGCTCGTGCCGGCCAGCTGGCGCCGGACTGATGGGGCGCGGGCGCGGCAGGTCCGCTGGGTGGTCTACGCCGTCGTGGGCGGCGCGGCTGCCGCGACGGTCGGGGCATTCCTCGTGCTCGTGTTGCTCGGGTGCGGGTTGGCCGAGGCGCTGCTGTCGGGAACGGCGCGACCTCCGCAACGGCTGCACGGCGTCCTGTTCCCGTTCTTCGGCGTGGTCGTGGCCGTCGTGGGAGGCCTGGGCGCCCTGACGTGGGTGGCACTCAAGGTGGGCGCGCTCTCCTTCGGCGGCGGGTTCGTGATCATCCCGCTGATGCAATCCGACGCCGTCCACCACTACCACTGGATGACGAACGCGCAGTTTCTCAACGGCGTGGCGCTGGGACAGATCACCCCGGGACCGGTCGTGCAGACGGTGTCGGTCGTCGGCTACGCCGCCGGCGGGCTGGGCGGCGCACTTCTGGCGGCACTGGTGGCGTTTCTCCCCTCGTTCGCCTTCGTGATCGCCGGCGCCCGGCACTTCGGTGCGTTGCGCACCAACCGGTTCGCGCAGTCGTTCTTGAGCGGTGCCGGCCCGGCGGCGATCGGTGCCATTGCGGGGGCGTCAATACCACTGGCGCTCGGCATCGCTCACGTGTGGCAGGTCTTCGTCCTGGTCGGTGCCAGCGGGGCCATCATCGGTCTGCGCCGGAGCGTCGTGCTCACGCTCGTCTGCGCCGGCGTGGTCGGTGCCGTGGGTGCGGCCCTCGGGCTGCCCATCGGGGGTTGAGCGCCGAGATCGGACCGAGGTACGCCGTCAGGAGTGCCGGGACGCGCCGCACGATGCGACGGCGAAGGAGCTGCCGGCACTGGACCCGGCCTGCACCAGGGTGCTCGGGGGTGGCGCCGCGATCTGCACCGGGGCACCGAAGGCCGAGAAGGTCAGCGTGGCCGTGGTGACGGTCGGTCCGGTGGGGAACCCTGCGAACGCCGGCTGGCGGTGCAGCACCGCCGCCGGGAAGCCCCCGTCGTACTCCGAGCTGCGCACCTGCACGAGACGGCCCTGCCCGTCGACCCACACGGTGCTCGCTCGCTGAGCCACCTTGGGCGCCGTGGCGCGCGCCGAGGCACACGTCGTTGGCGGGGCGGTGGTCACCACGTACTTGGTCGCCGCCACGCCGTCGACCTCGGACGGTCCCTCGTCGCGCACACCGACGACCGGGTCCAACCCGACGAGAGCGTCCAACGCCACGGCGGCGTTGAGGGCCGTCGACAACCCGAGCTGCCCGTGTGCCTGGCGCGGGAAGGGCAGTTTCATCCACGACGGATTGCCCAGGCGCCCGTAGGGGACGCGTTGGTAGACGGTCGAGCCGATGCCGATCTGTTCCAAGGTGTTGGTCACCGGCATGGCCCTGGTGGGGGCCGACGGCCTGGTGCCCTCGAACTCGATCTGGTGGTCGACCTCGGTCACCTCGACGTCACCGCGCCCGAAGTCGACCACCCCGCTCCCGCTCAGCGAGCCGCGCAGGTCGGGGACGGGGCTCGCGGTGACGTGCGTGTAGGCGAAGTGCGCCGTACCCGCCCCGGCCGTGGTGGCCAGCAGGTGGGCCACCCACTCCGCCGGCGTGGGGCTCGAGCTGCGTGCCGGTCCGGGCGAGGGGGAACCGGCGGCTCCGATGGCGGCCCCCGCGACCACGCCGAGGCCGAGCAGCCCGACCAGCATCAAGGGGACGAGGCGACGCATGGAGGTAATTGTGCACAGGCGCGGCCGATGTCGGCCGGGCGGACCCTCGAGGGCGGCGCCGGCTACTCGTGACCCGCCAGGACGGCGGGCAGTCCGTCGTGCCAGTCCGGGTGGGCCGGCGTCCAGCCGAGCTCGGTGCGCGCCCGCCGGTTGGACACCGCCGGCTGGTCGCACAACAGGTAGGCGACGAACTTGCCCGCCCCGACGCGGGCCAGCGCCTCGGGGATCCGGCGCGGCGGCTTGGCACCCAGCAGTCCCGCCACCAGCGGCATCCACTCGGACGCCGGTGCGGGCACGTCGTCGACCACGTTGAAGACGCCGGTCGGGCCGTCGAGCGCGGCAACGGTGGCCGACACCGCGTCGTCGATATGCAGCCACCCGAAGAGGCCGGCGCCGGCGCCGGGCAGCGGCAGCAGGCGTCGCGCCAGCATGGAGGTGTAGAGGCCGCCCGGCGCGAGGTAAGTGCCGGGACCGTAGAAGGAGCCGTAGCGCAGCACCACTCCCTCCACGTCGGCGTCGCCCAGCGTGGCCGACTCGAGCGCTGCCACCGAATTCGTCAGCAGGCCGATCTGGCCGCCGGCACCCGTCCACAGCGGGTCGGCCTCGGTGCGCACGCCGGGTCCCGGCGCGTAGGCGAACGAAATGCTCTGCGCGACGACGCGGCGCGCCCCGGCGGCGGCGGCGGCCCGCACGAGCGCGCCCGCCACCTCGCGCCGCAGCCGGCTGGTCCGGTCGAAGCCGCGCTTGACGGTGATCGGGTTGGCCGACCGGGCCAGGTTGGTCAGCTGGTTGATCACCACCTCGGGCGACGCGTCCTGCACGGCCCGCGTCAGGGACGCGGCGTCGAAGGCGTCGCCGACCGCCGGCACGACGTCCGGCACGCCCAGGGCGGCCACCTGCCCGGCATGGCGGGAGAACACCGTGACCTCGTGCCCGGCCGCGGCCAGGGTGGCCACCAGGGGGCGGCCGACGGCGCCGGTGCCGCCGGCGACGAAGATGCGCACGCGCGCAGGCTACGGGGCGGCGGCGGCGGGCGCGGAATTGGGCCGAGCGTGTGCGGTGGCGGCCCGCCGCTCTGGGAGAATGTGGGGGTGAGCGACCACACGGGCACCGGCTACCCGGGTGCACCTCCGGGTTGGTACCCGGACCCGGCCGGCGGCCCGGGGCAACGGTGGTGGGACGGCTACGCCTGGACCGAGGCGACCGTGCTGCCCCAGCACCCGCCGCCGCCGCCATGGGCGCACGCGGCGCCGCCGCAGGGCGCGCCGACGGAGGCGGCCCCGTGGGCGACAGCGTCGGAGCGGCTCAACACCTTCAACACAACCGGCTTCGTCAACGACGAGATGTACCTGGTGCCGGCGGCGCGCGTCGCCGTGGCGATCCCGGCCGTGTATTGCATTGTGGCGTTGGTCATGGTGCGCGTAAACGCCAGCCAGCTGCGCTCCATCGGCCACCAGTTCCGCATCGACTACCACGACGCGCAGGTGGGCACGACCCCGCCGCCTTATCACGGTGGCAGCGGCCTCAACCCGCTCTTCCTGATCGTCGGCCTGCTCACCGTGGCCGCCATCATTCTGGCGTGCGTGTGGCAGCACCGGGCGGCCGCGGCGGGACGGGCGCTCGGCATCCCCTCGAGGTGCTCGCCGGCCTGGGGCGTGGGCTCCTGGTTCGTGCCAGTGGCGAACCTCTGGATCCCCTACACCGCCGTGCGCGACTGCCTGCCGGCGGGCCATCCCGCCCGGACCCGGGTGCTGCGGTGGTGGATCGCCGGCCTGCTGACCGGCTGGCTGACCTTCGCCGCCTACCTGTGCGCCTTCACCTCCTCCACCGCCGCGCTCGTCGTGTCCATCCCTGCCGCGCTGGCCGCGTTGGCCGTGGTGGCGCTCTCGCCCGGCATCGTCACCGCGATCGCGGCGTCGCACCGCGACGCCATGGCACAGGTGGCGGAGGACACGGGCACGGCGGCTGTACCGGGCTGAGCCGGCCAGTCGCTCCGGGACATGCCATCGGGCGTTCACAGATGTGTGCCAACGGGGATGTGCCTGGGCGGAGTCTGAGGTCTCCAATTCCTCGCCAATAGTTCACCTGGAGTTGGCTGGGCTGTAGCCAGCCGTTCACTTGGCCTGGCTACGGTCCAGACAGTGGTAGATGGTGAATCGACCAAGAGCCGTAACGTTCCCGTTACGACCACCGAGCGGTCCGGAATCGACGAGGCGCTCAGGTCCCTCGACCCCGACGCGACTCGCCCCGAGCACGTCATGGAGTCACTCAACCTGACGCTCGGGTTCTCCGGCCGCACCGTGCTGTCGGACATCAACGTCTCCATGCGGCGGGGGTCGATCACGGCGCTCATCGGGCCCACCGGCTCGGGCAAGTCCACCTTCCTGCGCACGCTCAACCGCATGAACGACCGGGTACCCGGCTTCTCCCGCGAGGGCGACGTCACCTACGACACGGTCAGCCTGTGGTCGTCACTGGTCGACCTGCTGACGCTGCGCCGCCGCGTCGGCATGCTGTTCCAGCGACCCAACCCGTTCCCGATGTCGATCAAGGACAACGTGGTGGCCGGCGTCAAGGCGCACCGCATCGCCAAGGGCAAGCAGCTCGACGTGGTGTGCGAGCGCCGGCTGACCGAGGTCGGCCTGTGGGACATGGTGAAGGACCGCCTGAACGACTCGCCGTTCCGCCTCTCCGGCGGGCAGCAGCAATTACTCTGCCTGGCCCGTGCGCTCGCCGTCGGCCCCGAGGTGCTGCTGCTCGACGAGCCGACCTCGGCGCTGGACCCGGTGACGACGGAGTCGATCGAAGGGCTCATCAAGACGCTGACGCCGGCCCTCACGCTGATCGTGGTGACGCACAACCTGGGTCAGGCCATGCGCATTTCGGACAACACGATGTTCTTCTACCAGGGAGCGCTGGTCGAGCACGGTCCCACCGACGACCTGTTCAACCGGCCGCAGCACCCTGACACCGAGCGGTATGTCACAGGGCGAATGGGGTAGGGGCACGCTCCTGCCGGGAGAGCGACGCAGCCGGGGGCAGTAGGCACAGCGCGGAAGCGGCGACCACGACATGCGGATCACCAAGAGCAACACCAACCAAACCACAATCACAAGGAGAGAACCTGTGACGAAATTGATGAGAACGACGCGACTGAAGCGGGGTGTGATCGCCTCCGTCGTGGCGGGACTCGCGCTGAGCTCGGTCGTCCTCAGCGCGGCGACTGCCTCGGCGAGCGTCAAACTCCCGAGCAGCGGCGTCGAGACGCCTCCCAGCGGGACGCTGACCGAGACCGGCAGTACCTTGCTCTACCCCCTCTTCAACCTGTGGGTGGGCGGCTACACGCAGAAGTACTCCAGCGTGACGGTACAGACCGCGGGAACGGGCTCGGGCACCGGGATCTCCGACGCCACGAACGGCACGGTCAACATCGGCGCGTCGGACGCCTACCTGCCGCCGAGCGATCTGACGGCCGACCCGAATCTGAGGAACATCCCGCTGGCCATTTCGGCGCAGATCGTGGCCTACAACATCCCGGGCGTCCTGTCCCACCTGAAGCTGACGGGCAAGGTGCTCTCCGCCATCTACCAGGGCCAGATCACCTCGTGGAACAACTCGCAGATCACCGCCCTCAACCCGGGCGTGACGCTGCCGAGCATCCCGATCGTGACCCTGCACCGCTCGGACAGCAGCGGTGACACGTTCCTCTTCACGACGTTCCTGTCCAAGACGGACGCGTCGGGCTGGGGCACGAAGATCGGCTACAACACCACGGTGCCATGGCCGTCGGCCCCGGGCGCGCTCGGTGAGACCGGCAACTCGGGCATGGTGACGGGCTGCAAGGCCACGCCGGGCTGCATCGCCTACGTCGGCATCAGCTACCTGACCCAGGCCCTGCAGGCCGGCCTCGGCTACGCCCAGCTGCAGAACGCCAAGGGCCAGTACGAGGTCCCGACGCAGGCGTCCATCGCGGCCGAGGCGGCCGCCTTCGTCAAGAAGACGCCCGCCAACGGAACCATCTCCCTTATCTACGGCCCGGCCAGCGGCGGCTACCCGATCATCAACTACGAGTACGCCATCGTGTCGACACAGCAGCAGAGCAGCACCACGGCCAAGGGCATCCGCTCCTTCCTGGAGTGGGCCATCAACCCGAAGGACGGCGCCAACACGACGTATCTGGCCCAGGTCAACTTCCAGCCACTGCCCTCCAAGGTCGAGGCGCAGTCGCTGAAGCAAATCGAGGGCATTTCCTAGATGACGTCCGTCGACGGCGTGGCGGGGGGACTCCCCGCCA
>DATNLP010000418.1:0-4468 GCA_035602795.1 Acidimicrobiales bacterium
CGCGCTGATCTTCATCTTCTTTCTGCGCGTCATCCGCGCCGTGTGGGTCGAAATGAGCCCGGCCACCATCCGCAAGCCGCGTTCGCTCCGGAGGCAGGAGAAGCGCGAGCAGCGGGCGGCGGCACTGCCGGTAGACCGGCCGGCGCCCCGGCGCCGCCAGCTCTACCTGAAGGTCGTCCAACCACCCCCCTACGCGGGGCGCACGTACGACCTCGATGACGAGCTGACGATCGGGCGTTCGCCCGGCTGCGGCGTCGCCATGACAGACGACATCTACACGTCCACGCTGCATGCCCGCTTGTTCCGCCACAACGACCAGCTGTGGGTCGAGGACCTCGGTTCGACCAACGGGACCTATGTCAACTCCGAGCAGATCTCCCAGGCGGTCCGTCTCGGCAAGGGCGACCTGCTCCAAATCGGCTCGACCGTGTTCGAGGTGTCCCGGTGACCGTGCTGCGGTCCGGCTCGGCCACCGACGTCGGCCGCGTGCGCACCATCAACCAGGACATTCCGCTCGAGCGGCCCAACCTCTACGCCGTGGCCGACGGCATGGGCGGGCACGCCGGCGGCGAGGTGGCGGCACGTGTGGCGGTCGAGACACTCGAGGAGGCCTTCGAGCGCGCGCCCACCTCCCATGGACTGCGTGACGCCTTCTCCGAGGCGAACACCGCCATTTGGCAGGAGAGCCAGGCGAACCTGGACCTGCGGGGCATGGGCACCACCCTGACCGCGGTGGCGCTCGTCGGCGGTCCCGACGGCCACGACGTGCTGACCCTGGGCAACGTCGGCGACTCGCGGGCGTACTTGTTCACCGAGGGGCACATCGTTCAGGTGACCGACGACCACAGCCTGGCCGAGGAACGCATGCGCCAGGGCGAGATGACCGAGGCGGAGGCCGCCATCCACCCCCAACGGCACATCCTGACCCGCGCCCTCGGAGTCTCCACGGAGGTGGAGGCCGACATGTGGGAGCTGCACCTCCGCACCGGGGACCGGCTCCTGCTCTGCTCCGACGGCCTGTCCAACGAGGTGGGCACGGACGAAATGGCGGAGATCCTCGAGGCGGTGGATGACCCCGAGGAGGCGGCCCACAGGCTGGTCGAGGTGGCCAACGAGCACGGTGGCTCCGACAACATCACTGTGGTCATCGTCGACGTCCAGGTCGGCGAGCAGGGCAACCACAAGCCATCCGTGGTCACGCCGTTGGCGGTCCGCCCGGGCGAGGCGACAGCTGCGGCTGCGGCGGCGGCGGACAGTCCCGCCCCCGAGGGCGACGGCCCGCCCGGCCCGGGCCAGGCGACCGGCCCCGCGGCCGACCTGGCCGCCACCGCGCTGCTGGCGAGCGCCGTGCGCGACGACGAGACCGCTATTGTGCCGGCGCGTGAGGCGTTGGCCCCCGGAGCCAGGCTCGGCTTCGGTGACGAGCAGGACCAGGCCGGCCTGGCCGAGGAGGGACCCCACAGCGACGAGTTCTTCGTCGGGTCCATCGCGTCGGTCCCGCTGTCCCGTTCGACCAGCCGCGTGCCGCCCGCCCCGGCGACCCCGGCGCCTTCCCGCTCCGAGGAGAAGGAAAGTCGCGGCGCCCGACGCCGGCGGCTCGGCGTCCCGCGCCGCATCACGCCGCGCGTCATCGGCTTCGTCATTCTCGTGGTCGCCGTGCCGGTCGCCGTCTACTTCGCCATCAAGTGGTACGCCTACGACAATTGGTACGTGACGCTGCAGGGCGACCAGATCGTGGTCAAGCAGGGCCAGCAAGGAGGCGTGCTCTGGTTCAAGCCGAAGGTGGTGGATCACACCGGCCACACGAGCAGCCAGGTCCCCTCTCTGGCCGTTGGCCCGCTCCGGGCCGGGGTGCAGGAGGGCTCGCTGACCAGCGCCAAGTCTTACGTGCGCCGCCTCCTCAACGAGGCCACGACCACTACCACCACGACCACGACCCTCAAGACGACCACCACGACGCCGTCGAACCACTTCGTCCCCGCACCGCCGCCGACCACCGCACCCCCGACCACCGCCGCCGCCACCACCACCACGACCGCGGCCGCAGCCGCAGCCACGGCCGCGGTGCAGCCCACGACGACGCAGACCGTGCAGAGCACCACCGCGGTGACCGCCGTCCCGGCCGCCACCACCGGAGGCACGCCGTGAAGCGCCCGATCATGACCACCAACCTGCCCACGACCACCCCGTTCGGTCCTCTGGGCCGGGGCTTCCCAGCGTAGGCTCGGGCGCCATGCAACCGGTCGACACCCCGCGCGTCTACTCGGGCCGATACGAGCTGACCCACCTGATCGCACGCGGCGGCATGGCCCAGGTGTACCGCGCCATGGACCGTCAGCTCGATAGGCCGGTCGCCCTCAAGGTCCTCTTCCCCGAGCTCTCCGTCGACCGGACCTTCGTCGAGCGTTTCCGGCGCGAGGCCCAGGCGGCCGCCAACCTCTCCCATCCCAACATCGTCCCCGTCTTCGACTGGGGCGAGGACGACGGCACCTACTTCATCGTCATGGAGTACGTCGACGGCCGCGCCCTCTCCGCCGTTTTGCGCGACCCCACCCCGCTGCCACCACGCCAGATCGCCACCATCGGTGCCGGCGTGGCCGCTGCCCTCGCCTTCGCCCACCGCCACGGCGTCATCCACCGCGACGTGAAGCCGGGCAACGTGCTCATCACGCCCGAGGGCGAGGTCAAGGTCACCGACTTCGGCATCGCCCGGGCCGTCAACACCGAGGAGAGCCTCACCCAGACGGGCGCCGTCATGGGCACGGCCGCTTACTTCTCGCCCGAGCAGGCCGAGGGCAAGGGCGTCGATTCCCGCAGCGACATCTACTCGCTCGGTGTCGTCCTCTACGAAATGTCGGTCGGACGCCCGCCGTTCACCGGGGACTCCCCGGTCGCCGTCGCCTCCAAGCACGTGCGCGACACCCCAGTGCTGCCTCGTGAGGCCAATCCGGCCGTGCCCGCTGCGCTCGAGGCTGTCGTGATGAAGAGCATGGCCAAGAACCCCGACGACCGCTACGCCACGGCCGAGGAGTTGCGGGCCGATCTCCTGCGCTTCGCCGAGGGCCGCCCGGTCGAGGCCGGCGACCCCGGCGTCACCTCCATGATGACGACGGTCGGGGCCGCCGCCGGGGCCACCCAGGCCACGCGGGCCATCACCCAGACCGGCCGCACCATGGCCGTCCTCGACGGCGCCGCGCCACCCGCCAGCCGGGAGGACCTGGAGCGGCGCAAGCGCACCCGCAACCTCGTCATCCTTCTGGTCGTCCTCCTCGCCGCACTCGCCATCATCGCGTTCTTCCTCTTGCGCTCGGTGCTGGGAGGAAATGTGACCATGCCGAACGTGGTCGGTCAGTCCCAGCAACAGGCCACCCAGACCCTGCAGAACGACCACCTGACCGTGGGCAGCACGACGTCGGAGCTGAACGACTTCTACGGGAAGGGCACGGTCGTGGCGACTAACCCCAAGGAGGGCACCTCGCTGGCCAAGAACTCCTCGGTCAAGCTGGTTCTCAGCGCGGGTGGCGGAACGCCGGTGCCCAAGGTGACGGGTCTGCAGCTGACGCCCGCCACCCAGCTCATCCAGGACGCCGGGCTCAACTACGCGGTGAAGTACGTCACGAGCAACGAGCCTGTGGGCACCGTGCTCGCGCAGTCTCCCAACCCGGGCACCAAAATCGCGCCCAGCCAGAAAGTGAACCTGACCGTGTCGGGCACGCAGACATCCGTGTCGGTTCCCAGCGTGCTCGGACAGTCGGCGGCCTCTGCGGGATCGACGCTGAAGGGTGTGGGTCTCAACGTGGGCTCGCAGACCAATGGATGCCCGAACGGTCAATATCCCGCCGGAGAGGTGGCGGCCCAGTCACCGGCGCCGAACACACCCGCCCAGCCCAACAGTTCGGTCAACATCCAGGTGTCCGATTGTGTCGGCGTCCCGGGCGTCGTCGGCCAGACGTCGTCCTCGGCCCAGTCGGCCATCAGCGGCGCCGGCCTGGTGGCCAACACGACCTTCGACACCACGTGCGCCAACAACGCGCAGCCGGGCAACGTCGACAGCCAGACGCCGGCTGCGGGCGTGCAGGTGGCCAGCGGCAGCACCGTGAACATCTCGGTGTGCCAGGCGAACACGACCACCACCACGACCACGTCGACCACCACGCCGTCGTCCACGTCGTCGACAGTGGTGCCCGGTCCGCCGGTGACGCCGCCGACGACGAAGCCGTAGCTCATTCGAGGACCGGCGGCCGGCGCCCGTCGGCTCAGGCGACCGGCGCCGCCCCGAGCTGTCCCAAGAAGTTGGCCAGCAGCGCCGGCCCCGACGCCGTCAGCACTGACTCGGGGTGGAACTGGACGCCCTCGACCGGCAGCGAGCGGTGGCGCAGTCCCATGACCACACCGTCCGTCGAGGTGGCCGTGACCTCCAAGTCCTCCGGCACCGACTCGGGCCGCACCACCAGCGAGTGGTAGCGGG
>DATNLP010000425.1:0-9581 GCA_035602795.1 Acidimicrobiales bacterium
CGGCGGGCGTGGTCGAGCATCTGCTGCGGGCTCTCGTAGCGAAGCGAGGTGTCGTTGCACATGCGGTCGAAGATGTCGGACATGTCGGTCGTGCCCCACAGGCGGTTGCCTGTCCGGCGGAGCTCCTCGCGGACCTCCTCCACCATGTCGCGGCCGATGGCGTGGAGCTCGTCGGGGGACTGATCGGTGGAGGTGTGGAGCCGGACCAGATGCTGGTACATGCCGTCGCCGCCGGGGAGGTAGCAGATGCCCGTGTGGTCGTCGTCACGGGCGAACGGGAGCACGCGATCGCGTAGCGCGTCGCGGTAGGCGGCCAGAGCGGGGCGGACGTCCTCTTCGATGTGGGCGGCGAGGTCGGTCTGGAACTCCTTCTCGTCTGCGTCCACGTCGTCCCGGGCCATCCCCCCGGCGGTGGGGTCCTTGATCATGAAGTCAAGCTGGGCGATGGCCGACTCGACCAGCCGGGACACCGCCGTGCGGCCGGCCGTGGTCCCCTCGACGTGGCGCTGGGCCGCGGTGGCCAGCATGCCGGGCACGCCGTGCATGCGGGTGACGTAGCCGTCGCGGCGCTCTGGGGTGTCGAGCGGCACCTTGGGCAGCATGGTGAAGACGGAGCCGACAGGAGCGGCGAATGTGTCGCAGATCGTGAACTCGACCATCGGGACCTTCGCGGCGCCGGCCAGGCCGCGTGCGATGTGGCGGACGAAGTCCAGTGTCTGGTGATCGACCTCGTCGAGGCCGTCGGGCGCGGTGTGCTCCGCCCGCGTGGCGATCGAGGAGAGTCGCTCGGCGGTGGTGGCCTCGGCGGCTTCGCTGAAGTCGGTCAGCCGGTCGTCGTAGCCGGGGAACCCGTAGAGCGATCCGGCCAGGGGGTCGGCATCGAGGGTGGCGTCGAGCAGCTCGGAGGCGAGATCGTCGGGGGACATTGTCGGAAGCTACCGCGCCTCGTCGTGTGATGGGCGCGCGCCCATCGTCGGGCAACGCCCGCGTGACGCAAACGCGTCAGTATGGAGGAAGGGCAAAGATGGCGGCGTGGCGACCCAGATCGTGTACGAAACCCATTCCCTCAGCGAGGACAACGAGCACCGGCGGGCGACGGGCTGGCTGGACGGCCGGCTCTCAGAAGAGGGCCGCCGTCAGGCGGCCCGCCTGGGCGAGCGGAGACGACGGGATGACCTCTCCGCCGTATTCAGCTCCGACCTAGGCCGGGCACGCGAGACCGTTGCCATCGCCTTCGCCGGCTCGACGTCGCCGGTCCTGCTGGACTGGCGCCTCCGCGAGTGCGACTACGGGTTGCTCAACGGCCGCCCGTCCGACGAGGTGCATGGTGACCGGCTGGCGCATTTGGACCAGCCTTATCCGGGTGGAGAGAGCTGGCGACAGGCCGTCGAGCGCGTGCGGGGGTTCCTCGACGACCTCCGCCTCCGCTGGGACGGGCGGCGGGTCCTGGTCGTGGGCCACGCCGCGACTCGCTGGGCTCTCGAGCACTGGGTCGGTGGGGTTCCGCTCGAGACGTCACTGGTGGCCGAATTCGAGTGGCAGGAGGGCTGGGAGTACAGGTGGGGTTGACGTCGCACGAGCGCCGCAAAGTGGCGAGGGGCGGTGATACCCGACTTCTCACCCCCGATCACCGCCCCTCTGCCGTCACATGATGACGGCGCGAGGGTGGTGGCGAGTAGAGCCGGAATGCCTGGACTGGCACAACGGGCGGACAAACTGGCGCACTCGCCGAGGTGCTGAATTCGTGTGGCCGAGACCAACATCGAACCGCGCGCCGGACCCGGCGAACGTGCCACCAGAGCGTCGGAGCCGAAGAGTCCCTACCATTGACTCCGTGCCGCCCGATCTGATGCCGGCAGCCGTCTACGTGGGCGACGGCAGGATCGCCGTAGAGGAGGTCCCCTGGCCGGAGCCGGGACCCGACGAGGTGCTCGTCGAGATCGCCGAGTGCGGGATCTGTGGATCCGATCTGCACATGGTGCTCGAGCGTTACGCCAGGCCCGGTGCCATTCTCGGCCATGAATGGTCCGGGATCGTGGCGTCGGCGCCGAGTGGCTCCGGCTGGTCCGCCGGTGATCGAGTGGTTGGGAACCAGAGTCCGGGGTGTGGTCGATGCCGGCCCTGCCGGCGGGGACGTCCTTCCGTGTGTCTCGACCGTCCGTCGGCGGCCTACCTGGGCTACCGAGGTGCGTTCTGCCGGTACAAGGCCGTCGGGTCCGACGGCCTGATCCGCATTCCCGACTCCCTCCCGACCCGGGTGGCCGCACTGACCGAGCCGACGGCGATCGCGCTGCACGCCGTGCGGATCGGCGGCCTGGCGCCCGATGACCGGGTTCTCGTCACCGGGGCCGGGCCGGTCGGATTGCTCATCATCGCGGTGCTGCGCGCGCAGGGGGTGTCCGACGTCACGGTGAGCGAGCCTTCACCCGTTCGGCGCCAGCGCGCGCTCGACGTCGGAGCGACCAAGGTGGTTACGCCCGAGACGCTGGTGGAGCCACCGCTGGGTGCCCCGGTGGCCGAGCCCTATGCGGTCATTTTCGAGTGCTCGGGACATGGCAGCGCCGTGGAGGCTGCCCTGGGCCAACTGGACTATGCGGGCACCCTGGTGATCGTCGGTACCGGATTCACACCGCCCCGGTTCAACCAGAACCGCTTGATCATCTTCGAGCTCGAGATCGTCGGTGCCTACAACTACAACGACGACGGCTTCCAGCCGGCGGTGGACCTGCTCGACAGCGGAATGTTGCCACTCGACTCATTGATCCAACCCGACGACATAGCACTCAGTGAGGTGATGGAGACGATGGAACGGCTCTCCCGGGGCGAGATCCCCAGCAAGGTGATGGTGCGACCAGTGGCGTCGTCATGAGCCCGACCTCATTGGCGCCGCGCATCAACCACGTGGCGATCAGCGTGGATGCCGACGTCCTCAACGACGAGGGCCGGGCGGCGCTCCTCGACTTCTACTCCGAGGTGTTCGGTTGGACCGAGGGAGACAACAGCACCGAGAAGGGCAATCCCCTCATCCTCCTCACCGGGTCCTGGCGGCAATTCCTCTACCTGCTCCCGGCGAAGGACGAGTACATGGTCACCCCGAACATGGACCACTTCGGGATGGAAGTGTCCTCCAAGGAGGAGATGCTCGAGATACTGGAGCGGGTCAAGGTGTACCAGGCCAAGGACGACCGCGTCGCCATCACCGACGTCGGGACCATGGTGACCCAGCACAACGACGGCCAGCACACCCTCACCAACGTCTACATCAAATTCCTGATCCCGCTATGGATCGAGCTCCAGCACATTGAGGGACGCACAAAGGACTGATCAGCGGGCACAGACCGTCCGGCCCACGACCCCCAGTCGGACGGCCGGTCGGCCCAACTTGTACATCGCCCAGATTGGAACCAGTTCGGACCCGACCTCAACCATCCGAGCTTGACTGAGCCCGTCCGGGACTGCCTCGACCGCGGTCCAGGTGGACGGGGGCACGGTGTCGCCCCGTCAGCGAAAACTGGGTTAGAACCTTCCGGGGACTTCGGAGAGAGCCGACGAGGGCTGGCGACGGATGGGGCCATTTCGCAGAGCGGTGCCGCTCAACCGGGAGGGCGGCGCGGGCGGGCGCGCGACGGACGAGCGGCACGTCGACCAGGAAGGAGAGCTCCTCTCCGTGCCCACCCATCTCAGCTTCTTGTGGCTGGTGCTGGCGGTGCTCACCGTGCTCGAGGCGGTCAGTGATCTTTTCAACGTCGCGGGACCGCACTGGCTCTACGACGACTGGATCCAGAACGCGGTCCTCGCCGTCTGTGCGGCACTTGTTCTCGGTCGTGCCGCATTCGAGTCGGTTGCCCGCCGGGCCTGGATGGCATTCGGTATGGCGCTGTTGCTTTGGTTCATCGGAAGCGCCGCCTGGAGCATCGCCTACAGCGGGCAACCCGACGCGCCCTATCCGTCGTTCGCGGACGTCTTCTGGTTGGCCTGGTACCCGCTGGTCGCCGTCGGCATCTTCCATCTGATCCGAGTCCGCGTTCCTCAGTTCGAGCTTCATCGTTGGATGGATGGAATTGCCGTCACCCTGCTGGTGTTGGCGGCTGGGTTCGCCTTGGTGGTCCAACCAGTGGCAGACCATCAGAAGGTCGGGCTGCTCGCCACGTTTGTCGCGTTCGCCTATCCCGTTCTCGATGTGCTCCTGATCGGGGCTGTCCTCGGCGTCTACGGGCTTCTTGGTTGGCGACCCGACACGATGTGGATCTTGATCGGCTTGGCCGTCGTCAGCATGTCCGTCGCCGACGCCGTCTTCGCGGTGCAGGAGGCCGAGGGCCGAGCCATCGTTTCCGGGGACCGCTATGACTTCGTCTGGACGGCGGGCGCGGTCCTGATCGCCCTTGCCGCCTGGGTTCGGGCGCCTCTGGCGGACGCAAATCCAGAGGCCGTCACCGGGATGCGAGCGGTCGCTCTCGCCCTCTTTGCACAGGCCCTGGCGATCGGCATTCAGATTTATGCGGTCTTCAGGGAGATTGGGAGGAGTGAACGGATCGTCACCATCGTGGTGCTGGTGGTGGCTTCGGTGCAGATCATCCTGACCCGACCACGAAGGACGGACGACGACGGTTCACGACTGGCCGAGGCTGCCCAGATGGTCCCACTCGAAGACCGCTCGGAAACGTGACCCAGATGGCCAGGTTCGGCGGCGCCGGTAAGCGCTTCGGAGGTCATTTTGTAATCGCCCGGTCCGACCGCAGCACCACCGCTAGGTGAGGATGAGTACGGCGGACAGTGCACTTCCCGACTCGGGCACCGCGTTCGGCGAGCGGATGCGGCGTCGGTTGAGCGAGGAACAGATCATTTGGATCACTACGGTGGGCAAGGACGGCACCCCACAACCGAACCCGGTCGGATTCGTGCTCCAGGACGACAACTCGATCGTGATCTACAACATAGTCAACGCGAACCGGCTCAACCATGTCGTCGACCGGCCGCAGGTCGCCCTGCACTTCGATGGCGACGGTACCGGCGGCGACATCGTAGTTTTTGCCGGCACGGCGCGCCGCGCCCATGACGTCCCCCCACCACACGAGAACCACTCATTCCTCGCCAAGTACGGTGACAGCCTGCTCCGGGTGAGCGACAGCGCGGAGGAGTTCGGCAAGAGGTTTCCCGTGCCCCTGCGGATCGAGATCACGCGGACACGAGGCTTCTAAAAGGGTGCTCACGGGGGTGCTCCGGTACGCATCGGATCACTGAGCCATATCGGCGGTTCCGTGCCAGCGACGCAGGGCGATTCCGCACCAGATCACCTCGACCACCCCAAACGGCCACGCCCCGGAGAGAAATCCGTAGGCGCTGGAGAGTAAGCATCCGAGGGCAAAGAGAAAAATGAACTGTCGGCCCCTCTTCTCCAAGGCATACATGGCCATCATGAACGAGACGGCGCAAACCCCATAAATGGTGATGCTGATGCTGGACATCAACTCATTCAAGCGGACGGGGGGTGAGTCACTCTTCGAACACCTCACCTGCGCAAGGGAGGCTTCACCGGCGGAGGCTCTTCGCCGGCAAGAGTTGACCCGATCCGAAAAGGCGCGATGCACCGCGCCGGCACTCCCGTGCACCGAGCAGTGGGAATGCCTCGGGGAGGGGATTCATGGCGGAGGGCGTCAGTACCCGCGGAGTCACGCCGGGAGCATTTCGAGAACCTGGTGGCTGGTGTCACACGTCAGGGCCGTTGGGGCTAGGCCGACTGCGGCTGGTAGAATATTTACGTGCTGAAAGCAACTATTGAGGGTGACGCCGAGTCCGGCCCGGCGGCTCGGCACGTCGACCGGTTCGATGAGGCGCTGCAGACCGTCGCCAGGTCGATCACCCAGGTCCGCCTGCATGAGCGGCTCCTGCGATTGGCGGGGGTCCGGCTCGATCGGGCTGGAGCCACCCTGCTTTTCAAGCTCTCCGCCAAGGGCGACTCGCTCCGAGTGACGGACCTCGCCGAGATCCTGGGAGTCGACACCCCGACAGTGACCCGAAAGGTCCAGCAGCTCGAGCGCGGCGGGATGGTCGTTCGCCAGACCGACCCTGACGACCGCCGAGCCTCGAGGATCCGCCTCACTCCGACCGGTCGCCGGACCATCGAACGGGTGCGGCGGGCTCGCCGGGCTTGGCTCGAGGAGCTCTTGCGGGATTGGGACGACGACGACCTGTCCGCCTTGGGCGACCTGCTCAGTCGTTTCGCAGAGGACCTCGAACGGGATCTGGACGACGCCCGTGACTGAGCTGGCGACGGCCTCGGTTGATGAAGTGGACGAAGAGGCCGCCGGCGCTGAGCACCGCCGGATCCTGGTGATCCTCGGCGCCCTCATGATGGGGATGGCCCTGGCCGCACTCGACCAGACCATTGTGGCGACGGCACTCCCCACCATCGCCGGCGACCTGCACGGGCTCAACCACCTGTCATGGGTGGTGACGGCCTACCTCCTCGCAACCTGCATCTCCACGCCACTGTGGGGAAAGCTGGGCGACCTCTACGGCCGCAAGGCCCTCTTCCAACTGGCCATCGTGATCTTCCTGGTCGGCTCCATGCTGTCTGGGCTGTCCCAGACCATGGTCGAACTCATCGGCTTCCGGGCGATCCAGGGGATCGGGGCTGGCGGGCTGATGGTCGGGGCCCAGGCCATCATGGGCGACGTCGTGTCGGCCCGGGAGCGGGGCAAGTACATGGGCTACTTCGGCGTCGTCTTCGGCGTCACCAATGTGGCCGGTCCTCTGCTCGGCGGCTTCTTCACCGAGCACCTGTCATGGCGCTGGATCTTCTACATCAACCTGCCGCTCGGCATCGCCGCCCTCTTCGTGGTGGCCGCCGTGCTCCACCTCCCGGTCAAGCGGGTACAGCACAAGATCGACTGGGCCGGGACCGCTTTCCTCTCCGTTGGCGTCACGTGCATCATCTTGCTCACCACCTGGGCCGGCTCCGAATATGCCTGGGGTTCGCCCGTCATCATCGGTACAGGACTAGTCGCCCTGGCGTCGCTGTGCATCTTTTGCTTCATCGAGACCAGGGCTTCCGAGCCCATCATCCCGCTCTGGCTCTTCCGGAATCGGACCTTTACCGCCACCTCGGCCGTCGGGTTCATCATCGGCTTCTCAATGTTCGGTGCCATCATCTACCTGCCCCTGTATCTCCAGATCGTCCACGGAGCCTCGCCGACCCTGTCGGGTCTGGAGCTGTTGCCCATGATCGGCGGGATGCTGATCACCTTCATCTCGAGCGGGCGTCTCGTGACCCGCACCGGTCGCTACAAGGTGTTCCCGATCGTGGGCATGGCCGTCCTCTCCTTGGGCCTGCTCTCGCTGACCCAGCTTGGACCGCATACCCCCTACGGGGAGGTGGCGGTGTTCATGTTCATCACCGGGCTCGGCATAGGCCTGTGCATGCAGGTGCTGGTCGTCGCCGTGCAGAACGCGGTGCCGTACTCCGCGCTGGGAGTGGCCACGGCAACTGCCACGTTTTTCCGGACCATCGGTGGCGCTTTCGGGGTGGCCGTCCTCGGTGCCGTCTTCGCCAACCGGCTGCTCTCACAACTCAAACTGCACGCCACGGCGGCCGAGCTGAAGTTGGTCAGCGGCACGAGCGTGACGGCCAACCCGGCCCAGATCGACCATCTGCCCGTCGCTCAGCGGACCTTTGTCGTCAGTGCCTTCAGTCACTCGGTCCAAACGGCCTTTCTAGTCGCCGTGCCCTTCGTCGTCCTCGGCTTCCTACTGAGCTGGCTCATAAAGGAGATCCCTCTGCGCACGACGACGTTTGTCGCCACTCGTCGGCCCGACGCTCATGAGCCGCAAGGGAGCGAGGTCGACGGGGACGTTGAACACTCCCGCGCACAGACCCCGGTGGCCAGCCCCGTCTGGGAGAGCCTGTAGCAGAGTCATCTTCTGCCGGATTCCCTTGGGTGTTGCCAATGCTGTTGACCGGCACGCCCGCGTCGCGCCTTTCCCAGATCGTGGCCTTGTCCTCTTCTGAGACTCTGCCAGGCACCTCGAGGTTCTTGAAGAGAATCTTCTCGGTATATATGCGACCGATTCGTTGGCGGTCTACACCTTCGTGGCAACGATCCGGCTGAAGCCAAGGTTCCTACCCCGATCAATCCGGAGCATGGCCACTTCATCGGTCGCCGCTTTCTTCGAGCGGTCATCGGCCCGGGGCCGTTTGGCCTCGCCGAAGATCAGCCAGTCTTTCCATCCGTCCTCGAGGAAATCAGCGAGATCGACGTGGACCTTGCCAGTCTTTTCCCAATGCTCCTCCCACCATGCGGGACTATGAAACGAGCAAAAGTCCCAAGCCCAAAATGGGGTGAGCTCCTCGGGAATCTTCGATCCGATCTCCGAGACCAACCCTGGTGCCACCATGGCGATCCGGCCTCCTTCCTTGAGGAAGTGCGCCATGTAGCCCACGTAGAGGTCATCGGTGCCGAAGTAGTGGTAGGCGTCGACACTCACAATTGCATCGAAAAAGCTCGCAGCGAACGGAAGTGCGTGCGCCTCGGCGTGGATCGGGACGACGAGGCTCTCAACATCGGCAGCGCCGATCCGTTCCTGGTTGGCTGATGCCTCAATCCACAGATCAGTGGCCCAAACCTGGGCCCCGAACTCCTTGGCCAGAAAGATCGATGTCAGAGCCTTGCCACAGCCAAGGTCGAGCACTCGCATACCGGGTTCAATTTCGATGACCTGAGTCAGGGCTTCGATCAACCAGAGGGCGTTGGGTCCCATCTGGTTGTCCAGCACCCATTGGGGGTCGTAGTTGTTCGAACGCAGATAGCGCGAATGCTGAAGCGGATTGCTACTAGGGATGGTCACTACTTGGGCTCTCCTTGGCACGGTATTCGTACGCGATGGACGAAGAAGTCGGGCGATTCGACGACTTCTTTGTCTTCGTTCGGTCCCAAACGGGACTCAGGCCGTGTCAACCGCCCGCATACGCAGCTCCAAGTAGTAAATCAAGCTCTCCAACATGTTATCCGTGCCGGGATGTCACCGCGACTCAGGCGTGAGGTCGGTGTCACCCGTTGTCGTCACCAGGTGGCCAAGTAGATGAAGTCAGCTGCGGGTCGGCCAATCCACTGGACGATTCGCATGGCCACATCCATGTCGGTCGCGAACTTCGCCGTCCGGAGCGCTGTGAGCCGGTTGGGACTACAGCCGAGAGTGGCCGCCAGTTGGGGCCAGGTGAGTCCCTCCTGGCGTCGTTTCTCGTCCATCGTCTTGTACAAGCGCTTCAGGCTCCATCGGAGACGACGGTCGGGTCCCGCAGGAGGAAGAGCGAAGCTTGGGTCGTCATGGGTGGCGCCCTCCAGGAAGCTCTCGGGAGTTCGATCGAGCCAGCGGAGCATGAACAGAGCGTGCTGGCAGCTGGTCCGAGGTCTCTTCGCCATGTTCGTGAGGGTCGAAGGGCTGATGGGGTGATCGCGGCGTCGGTCGTTTAGGTCGGCCGAGAGATCCCACAGTTGGCTCGCGACCTGGCTCCAGTTCAATCCGCGTTCAGCCCTCCGGACGTCGAGTGCTGAGTACAGAGCGGTTGCGTCGAACGGCCGAAG
>DATNLP010000426.1:0-2609 GCA_035602795.1 Acidimicrobiales bacterium
CGCGGCGAGGACGGCGGCGAAGAGCCCATCGGCCACCCCGACGGCGCTCGACTCGCCCACCACCGCGGCCAGGCGGGACACGACCGCCTCCTCTCCGCCGAAGAAGCGGGCCGGCCCGCGTGCCGGCAGGGCGCACACCCCGAGCCGGACCGGGTACACCCACGGGCAGAGCTCGCCCGCCTTGGCCACAACCCGGGCGAAGCGCCGGGCCTCCTCCCCCTGGGCCCCTTCCTCGAGGAGCTCGGGACACCAGATGACGACCAACCGTTCCACGTCTTCTTCTCCACCACGCCGCTCAGGCCGCCTCCGGCCCGTCGTCGGAGCCAGCTCGGCGCGGCCCGTCCACTGTCTCCACTGGGTGGGGTGTTGTTTTCACCATGTTTCCCGCCTCCGTTGCTTCTGCCTCCGTTGCTTCGATCCCTGCCACCTCGCCCGAGCCGGCGGGGAGCCACAGCGAGCACTCGGTGACGCGGCCGGCGGCGCGGCGCCCGCTGACGCGCACCTCGGCCCGGCGGCCGCGCAGGTGGCCGTGGCCGCGGCCCACGCCTTCCCACTCCACCGCTCCCACCGATAGCGCCAGGTCACCGCCGACCGGCCAGGCGACGGCACCCTCGAGCAGCACGACGAGCGCGACCTGGCGGTCGCGGGCGCGGGCGGTCAGGTGACGTGCCGCGGTCAGGCGGGCCCGACCAGGGGGACGCACGAGCACGGCGTCCACACCGGCGAGGAGGTCGCCGGCCGCCTCGGCCCAGTCGCGGCCCGGATGGGGCACGAAGACGACACGGCGCAGGTCGAGACCGAGCCCGGCGGCCGCCACCACGCCCGGGTCGGGTAGGCCGACGGCGGCGCACCAGCTCCCCGACGCCGACGCCGCCGCCAGGAGAGCCAGCGACAGGGTGGTGGCGCCGTGGCCGGGCTGGCCCGCGACGGTGACGGTCATGCCGCGGCGCAGGGATCCACCGGGGAAGAGCGAGGCCAGGGGTACCGGCACCGGCAGCGTCCGCCCGGCCACCGGCGTGGTGGGCCGGACCCGGTCGGCCAGGCCGGCGGGGAGCTCTCGGGAACGGGGGGACGACGGGTCACCGGCCTGGAAGACGAACATATGTTCGTACCTTACCGATACCGTGCGCGGTGCGCTCGGGGACCCAAAACCCCAGTTCAGAGAGCCGATGCACGGAGAGAGCCGGCGTGACGTCACAATGCAGCCGACATGTGCGGACGCTTCGCCCTCTACACCGAACCGGCCCGAATCGCCCGTTACTTCGAGGCCTCCCTGGCCGAGGGCAAGGACGCCGAGCACGCACCGAGCTGGAACGTGGCCCCGACCGACGAGGTCCTCGGCGTGCGGGACCGACCGCCCAAGGACGGCGGCCCGCCCCAGCGCACCCTCATGACCTTCCGCTGGGGCCTCATCCCCTGGTGGTCCAAGGACACCAAGTCGGCCAGCCGTCTCATCAACGCGCGCCGAGAGACGGTGTTGACCAAGCCCTCCTTCCGCGAGGCCTTCGAGAAGCGGCGGATCATCGTCCCCGCCGACGGCTTCTACGAGTGGCGCAAGACCAAGAGCGGCGCCAAGCAGCCGCACTTCTTCACCCGGACCGACGGCGCACCCATGGCCTTCGCCGGCCTGGCCGAGCGCTGGCGTGACAAGAACCTGCCCGAGGACGCGCCCCTCGTCCGCAGCTGCGCCGTGATCACCACCACCGCCGGCCCCGACATGGAGGGCATCCACGACCGCATGCCCGTCCTCCTCGACCCGTCTACCTTTGACCTGTGGCTCGACCCCGCCAACGAGGACGTCGAGGAACTGCGCGGATTGCTGCAGCCGCTGCCGGCGGGCACGATCGAGCACCATCCCGTCGGGGCGCGCATCGGGAACGTGCGCAACAACGACGCCGGGCTTATCGCGCCCGTCTGACATGAGGCCCGTCTGACATGAGGCCCGTCTGACATGAGGCCGGTGTGACATGAGCGACACACCCCGCTTCGACCGCCGCACACTGTTGGCCGCCGCGCTGGCGACCGGCGGCGCGGCGGTGCTGGCGGCGGCGGGCCGAGGTGACACCGCCAAAGCCGGGGCGGCGATCGCGCGGGCGGCGGCCAGGACCAAACCGGCGGGCTCGGACCTCGGGGCGATCGAGCACGTCGTCTACTTCATGCAGGAGAACCGGTCCTTCGACCACTACTACGGCGTGTATCCGGGCGTGCGCGGGTTCGACGACCACCCGAGCGGCGACCTCGGCGTGTTCGCGCAGAAGTGGCCGGGTGGTCGGGACCGGACGCTGCTGCCGTTCCACCTCGACTCGTCGCTGGCCATCGGCACCTGCACGGACGACCTCGACCACAGCTGGGAGGGCGAGCACCTGAGCCGGGGCAACGGCACCAACGACGCCTTCGTGAGCACCCACGTGCGGCCGGAGTTCGAGGGGCCCGACCACGGAGTCCTCACCATGGGCTACTACGAGCGCGGCGACCTTCCCTTCTATTACGCGCTGGCCGACGCGTTCACGTTGTGCGACAACTACCACTGCTCGGTGCTCGGTCCGACCTACCCCAACCGCCTGTACTGGATGACCGGGACGATCGACCCCGACGGGAAGAACGGCGGG
>DATNLP010000564.1:0-8743 GCA_035602795.1 Acidimicrobiales bacterium
ACCGGGCTGACTTGTCTCAGATGAGTTTTGCCTTCACCGTGATGGGCGGCGGTCAGTCGTGGAACAACGACTTCTCCAAGCGCGAGCTGACTTCGCTGAACATCCACCACGGAGATGTCTCGATCGTCGTGAACGGCGCCAGCCCCACGACGTGGGCCACGGTGGACACGACCGAAGGCCGCAAGCGGATCGCCGACGAGATAGGTGTCTCGGTTCGCGGGTTCGCGCCCTTCAGTGTCGAGCACTCGGTCGAGCACGCCGACACCGGCCTCCTCGAGGTCCGCCTCGCCCCGGGGACCACGAAAATCAAGAAGTGCGCCCGCTGCGGCACCGCGGGCAGCATCACGCTCGCCGGCCAGCGGATCACGTGCCCGCTATGCAAGGGCAAGGGCCACAACATCATCACTAGCGGTCCTACCGACGCCCCGGCGATGTCCACGGTCACCGATGGACGGTCCCGCAGCGAGCATGAACGGGAGCGCCTCGTCGCCCTCGGCTGGACGCCGAAGACGCCGCGCGCGACCAGTGCCACAGCGACACTGGTCCGACCCAGCCGTCCTGACGAGGCCCAGCGCTACGAGCGACTCCTGCGCGGGCAACGCAAGATCGACGAGGAGCGCAAAACCGAGACACCTCAGATCGGAATATCGGATGATGACTACTAACGACCTAGATGCCGCAGAGACCGACCTGCGAGACCTCGATTCTCGGCGCGCGGAGATCTTCGATCGCCTCGACGAGGTGGAGACCCTCATCCTGGGACTACCCGTCAAGGCCCGCCAGGAGCTGACCTTCGTCGCGAACGCCTACAACGGCCTCCGCGGCGCCGTGCGAGCGCTTGAGCTCGAGGAGCCGGGTGGCCAGTGAAGCCCGCCAACTCGAGCGCAACGCGGTCCATGAGGCCGGCCACGTCATCGCCGCCCGGGCGGCCGGCGTCAGAGTCGTGCGCGTCGTCGCCGACTCTGACGGCGGGCTCACCAGCTTTGCCGGGCCGCTCGGCCTCGATCTCGATGAAGTCCGCATCCGCGTCGCCGGCGCCGTGGCCGAGACGCTCGCGTTCGGCGGCAGTGAACCCCACAGCGACGGCCGATCAGACCGGGTCGAGGCCGAGCGCGCCGCCTTCGCCGTCGCGGGCGATCTGGCTGGTGTCGACGAGCTGCTGGCATCGGTTCGTTCCGAGGTCCGTGGCCTCCTGTTCGACCGCTGGGGAGACGTGGGGCGCGTTGCCAAAGCACTCATCGACCGCGGGGCGCTCACTGCTGAAGATCTCGAACAACCGCAGCCCCGGCCGGAAGCCACTTCCTTCCTTTCAAGCTTCCGGCCGGGGCGTGGCCCAAATGAATGAGGAGATAACACCGTGACCGTACGTACCGCCGCAGCTCTCGCCGCCTTTCTGGCTCAGGCCCGCCATGCCGCCCTGAGCGAGGGCCTCGAGCGCGTCGAGGCCGCGCAACGCCTTGCACTCATGTACGCCGCAAAGGCCACATGGCCTACCACCTACAACCGTTTGGAGGAGACACCGTGAAGATCGACCTACCCAATGGCGCCTGGGCGTCTTTGCGGGACCCCGAAGAGATCCCGCGCAAGCTGGCCAAGGGATTCCGACGCGCCCTCTTCGACGTCGCGGGGCCACTGGCGGACACCGACACCTCGGGCATGACCGAGGACGAGGCCGCCGGAGTGATCGGCAAAGCGATGCTCCAGTCGGGCGACGCCCTCGGGACGATGGAAGGACTGTCCGAAGCGATGATCCTGGCGGTCGTGGAGGACTGGTCCTACGGCCCGGTCGATGCCGAGACGATGGACGCCATGCCCGACGCCGCCTTCTCCATCCTGGACAAGAAGTGTGGCGAGATCGGCTACTTCGAGAAGTTGACGCCCAACTTCAGCGCCGACCCCGATCCCGACAGCCCTACATCGCCCTGAAGCGCCTCGAAGCCGCGCTGAAGGGCAGCACACCCGATGGTCCGATCCCAGGATGGTTGAAGGAAGCCCATGAAACTTACCGACTCGCCCAGGCCCTACCCGGCTGGGACCCCACGTCCGAGACCTCTGACTTCCAGCTCCAAGTCATCGCGCAAGTGCACGGTGTCTACGAGCGGGTCCGAGCGGAGAACGAGGCCGAGCAGATGAGGAAGATGCTTGGTGGCTAACAGCTCAGTTTCGATCGAGTTTTTGACCCAGCCGTTCACCGACATGTTGGCGGAAGTCGACGTTGCCCGTGACAAGGGAACGCGCGCCGGCCTGCAGGCAACCGGGCGTCTCATCGCCAAGACAGCGAGGGGCCGCGCGCCCGTTTACCAGGGGAGCGAGGATCCCCGCGCCGCGCGTGAGTCGGGAAGCCTCAAGAAGTCCATCAAGGCGTCACGCGTGACGAGACAAGGCGCGGCGGACTACTCCTCCACCGTCCAGCCGAAGGGCTCGGTACACGGCAGCGACACCGGCAAGGAGAAGCGGGGCGTCCCGCTCTACCGCTCCAAGCAGGAAGAGAAGTTCGGCTACATGGCGTCCGGCATCGACGCCGCCAACGGTGCCGGTGCCCGCTCCATCTACGAGGCGGCCTATGACGCCGCGTTTGCGAGGTTCAGATAATGGCAGCCGAGGTAATGGCAATTTTGCGGGCCAACACGGCTGATTTCACCGCAAAGATGGGCGAAGCCAAGGCCGAGATGGACGACCTGAACAAGGGCGGCTCGGGCAGCATGGAGAAACTGGCGTCCGTCGGCAAGGCGGCACTGTTCGGTATCGCGGCCGGCGCCGTGGTCGTTGGCGTGGCCGGCGTGAAGATGGCCACCGACTTCCAGGCATCCATGACCCAGTTGGTCACGGGCGCGGGCGAATCCCAGAAGAACATAAAACTGGTTAGTGACGGGATTCTTGGCATGGCGGCGGCCGTGGGCCAGACACCGATGCAGCTCGCTGCCGGCATGTACCTGATCGAGTCCGCCGGTTATCACGGAGCCTCTGGGCTCACGGTTCTCAAGGCGGCGGCGGAGGGCGCAGCGGTCGGCAACGCCGACCTCGCTACCGTCGCCGGCGCGGTCACCACCGCCCTGACCGACTACCACCTCAAGGCGTCGGACGCCTACAACGTCACGTCAGCGCTGGTCGAGACGGTGGCCTCGGGCAAGACCACCGTGGACGCCCTCACGTCGTCCCTTGGCCGGATCATGCCGCTGGCAGCCAACTACGGCGTGTCGATGCAGACGGTCCTCGGCGCCATGGCGACGATGACCAACACCGGCCTTACGGCCAAGATGGCGTCGACCGAGCTCGTCAACATGCTCTCGAGCATCGAGTCCCCGGCCTCGACCGCCGGCAAAGCACTCGCGGCGATGGGGCTATCTTCTCAGCAGCTCGTCGGAATTATCGGCTCGGGTCCCGAGGGTCTGCAACAGGCCCTGGCGTTGGTGGCGAAGGCCGCCGGTACTGAGTTCCCGAAGGGCTCCGCCGCCTACAACGTCGCCATCAAGGACGCCCTCGGTGGCACCACATCCCTCAAGGCCGTTCTGGCACTGACGGGGGCCACTGGTCAGCAGTTTGTCGACAACGTCAAGAACATCGGTGAACGGCTCCATGGGTCCCGTAAGGAAGTCCAAGGGTTCTCCGACGTGCAAAAGGACCTCGGGTTCCAGATGAAGCAGGCCGAGGCGGCCGGCGAGGCCCTGCTCATTCAGATCGGCGAACGGCTTATCCCCGTTATCGAGAAGGCCATCACGGTGGGCGAGAAAATGGCCTCATGGCTGATGAAACATAAGAGTGTCGCTGAGGCCCTCGCTATCGTCATAGGCGGCGCACTTGTCACGGCGATCAGCGTCTACGTGGGGGGACTCGTGGCGGCCACGGCCGGCTCGATCATCGACGGGATCATGGGGCTGGTTACCGGCTTCCAAGCGCTTACTGGCGCCACCCTCGAAGCCGACGCCGCTATGGACGCCAACCCGATCGGCGCCCTCATCCTCGCCGTCATGGCTTTGGCGGCCGCCGTGTACGAGATCGTCAAGCATTGGGGCACCATCGAAGCGTTCTTCAAGAGCCTCTGGAAGGACGTAGAGAAGATCTTCGACGACGCCTGGCACTACATAAAGGACGTTATCGAGACGGCGTGGCACTACATCGTGGAGATATTCGAGGACGCCACCATCGCCGGCATTCTCTACGCCCACTGGCGGGGCATCTTGAGCGGCGTCGAAACGGCGTGGAGTGCCATCGTTGACTTCTTCACCGCTATCCCGGGCAGGATTCTTGGGGCGCTGTCCTCTCTCGGCTCGGACCTGATGGGGTGGATCTCAGGCGTCTGGGGCACCTTCGAGAGTTGGGTGGAGGGCGCGTGGGGCGCCCAGGTGACTTTTGTGGGCCAGATCCCAGGCAAGATCATCACGGCCCTAGCGTCCTTCGGCAGCCTGCTCTTGTCATGGTTCGAGACAGCGTGGAATACCTTTTACGGCTTCGTCCAGAGCGTCTGGAGCAACGAGATTGCCTTCTGGACCGGATTGCCGTCGCGTCTGATCGGTGCCGTGGCGTCGTTGGCGGGGGATCTGCTGTCGTGGGCCGAAGGACTCATGGGCGACATGCTCGGCGGCGTCAAGACGGGATGGAGCACCGTCTCGAGCTGGTTCGGCGGCCTGTGGAACCTCATCACTTCGGCTATAGGAAATCTCGTCTCGGATTTTGAGACCTACGGCCAGGACGTCATCAACGGGTTCTTGAACGGCCTCAAGTCCGCCTGGAGCTCGGTAACCGGCTGGCTGTCGCACGCGGCGAGCGACGTGAAGAACTTCTTCACCACCCCGCTCGGCCTCCACTCACCATCGACCGTCTTCCACCAGCTCGGCCTGGACACCATGCAGGGCTACCTCAACGGCCTCAACGCCGCTGCACCCGCCGTACTGGCCCGGTTGGGCTCGTTGTCCGGCCAGATCGCCGGCACGTCCTTCGGGACCGGCGGGATCTCGCCAATCGGCGGCGCATCTTTCGGAGGGTCTTCTGGGGCGATAGGTGGCGGGCCGATGATGGTGCAGACGACCATCCAGATCGACGGTCAGGCGTTTATGAAAGCGATCCAGCCTGCGGCGGCTCAGTTCCAGCGCACCGTTCCGCTGCCCATTTTCGGCATGGCAAACGCCACGGTGTCCTAGAAAACGGAAGGAGTTCCATGGGAGAAAAGCCGCCATATGAGCGCATCGGGGAGGCTCTGGCAAAGGAGCCGAAGTCAGGTATCGCACCTGACGGCCCGACGACCGCTCTGATCGCCGAATACATCGAGGACCTCGTAAAGGCGCTGGACTCACTTGGCCTCTCGGCAGATGAGGCCAGACCGACCCTCGATGCCTGCAACCGCCTCGGCTTTATCCTCGGTCAGTTCGCACTCGTGGCCCACGGCGCACTGTGGGTGGCCGCCAAGCGGACGAGAAATGACCCGCCGACTTCCTGAGCCCCGGACGGTCTGGCCGTGCAGTGGAAACGCGAAGCGGCCGGCGCCGTGTCTACCGCGCCTTTGGGGGGGGGTTGGGAGGACAAATTTGGCGCCGGCCGATTCGCTGGACGGGAACCTACGGGCGCAACCTGTGGTCAGGCTGCGAGTGGCGTTACAAACTCATGGCGGCTCGGTTAGTGAGGAACGGCCCGGGGCCAAACCACCGGGTCCCCGGGCCGTTCCTGCCGGCCCCGATCCGTCGTAACCAAGAGGCTTGGGAGATCAGACGGAGGGCCGAGCGTGGCGTTTTTATCAGCGCGGCGTGTCAGCGTCATTGCGACCGTGTTGCGGATTCGCTCGGCTTTCTGACAGGGCGTCAGACGCGAAGCGACCCCCGACCGAAGCCGAGGGCCGCAACGCTGCAGACGTGCGTGGGGCGTCCGACATCACCCGGCCGACAAGCTACTCCGTGGGTGTTTGCGGCTCCTCCTTCTCGGGAGGGCGAGTAGTCGTCCAGATGTTGTCTAGGACCTCGTACATGTCCGCCAGGATGTCTCGGACCGGCCGCTGGGGCTTCGTTTGGTCGGGGGTCATGACGCAGCCGCCAGGCTCCGACCCCTGAGGTGGGCGCGAGACTTCCATGCCTGGTTGGCTGCAGCAGCTCACAAGATTGGCGAGTTTGGACATGGCCACGGGGTCGCTCCAGTTGTGCTGACTCACGAACCGTTCGAAGTCGTCAGGGTCATCACCAAAGTGGGACGACCCCCACCTTTCCGGCCAATCATCGGCCACCTCGGGTGACATGAACGTGTTCTGGTCCTCGTCAGATATGAGCATGGCGACGACAAGACTTGCTGATGTCGCGGGCATCTCTTCGAGGCGGATCAGCCAGTCGTGAAAGTGTGCGTTCTCGGCCCATTCACATCCGCACTTGTCGGCCGTGGTTCTTGTCGTCACGACGCCATGTCCCGGTGGAGGAGGGAGCCGATGGAGGCGATTGCTTCCGCCGTCTCCCCGGTGGCCACTTCGACCCGGTCCTGGGCCCGGACCAGCCCCACGAGCAGTTCGTTGAGCAGGGTCATCCTGGCCGGCGGGATCTCGATTCGGACGTCTGGCGTGACGCCTCCGATAACAACCGTGCCATTGATCACCGCACCGCCCCAGGCTGCGGCTACGGCCCGGGCGGTGCATTCATGGGCTAATTCGCAGGCGAGGTTCTCGAACTTGTTGGACAGATCCCATCCGCCATGCGCTCGCAGCGCGACGTAAATCTCGTGGTAGTCCTGCCTGTAGGCGCCCAGGTCAGTTAAGACCCGTTCTTCGGTTGCGGTCATGCGTCCTCCCTTTCGCGGCACACCCTCTGGTATGCCTTCCAGCATCACTTCTAGCACATCTTCGGGTATAGTGTCGGGTAGATACATTGGCTCGAGTGAAAGAGGAGACCGACAAAGTGCGAGAGAACAGACTTCGCAGAATGGCGGACCGCCAGGGATTTCGTCTTGAGAAGTCCCGCCGGCGCGATCCGAGGGCGATCGGTTACGGGACGTACCGGATCGTTGACCTTCAGACGAATGCGGTCATGCCCGTTCTCATCGACGGCCGAGAGGTTGGCCTCCTCTCCGGACTCGACCTCGACGGCGTCGAAAAGTGGCTGACGATCGACCGCTGATGAAGCAACGCCTGGTTGGGAGTGACCGAACTAATGGGCTGATCGCCGCCCGAACTCTTTGAGCCCCGTCAGCCCGTCGATGTGGTCGGAGCAGCTCCAAACCCTCCACCAGCGGTCACCCTTTGGCGAGTGCCACCGCCCGGTCCACGTTGGCCCCCGGGTGGCGGTCGCCCGGTTCGGGCGACCTCGGAACGATGTCGGCCACGGAAAACGACCGTAGACGAGGGTAGGGTCATACCCGCCTCGCGGAGTGGGGTGGTCGGCGTAGGCTCGTGTTGAGGATCTGTCAGTCGGGCGCTCCGCAATGAAACCATGGTTACAGTGGCAAAATCTGCAACGTTTTACTGAATTGCGGCCGAAAATAGGCTGAAATTCAGGCACAGGAAACTCAACCCGACTGGACTTTCGCGCCGAAACCTCTAATATGAGGCTTGTCCCTAGGCGAACACGGAGAGCACCCACCATGGCGAAGGACCCTAAAAAGCCGGGGCTGGACCTTGACAGCTCCCCAGCGCGTCTTGCCGCGCTCAAGCGCCTGCTTGGCACAACCGTGGTCAAGGTGGAGGCCAGTTTCACCGACCGAGTGTCCAAGTAGCCTGACGCCCCGTGTCGGGGGCGTCAGAAAAGGCAGTTGCCTTACTCAGACAGCTGGACCTTTCCATCTACACGTCTGCCGATCGCGACGAGGTTCTGGCGTTCAAGTGTGCGCCCATCGGCCACAGACCCGCCGAGGCAGCGCAGGACCTGATTTATAAGGCGACGGATCGCCTCGGAGACTTCGGTAGCGGTTACCCATACTTCGTTCTGGCGAGAGACAACGGGGTGTTGGTGGGTGCGATCATCTTCGGCCTCGAACATCCTGACGACCCGGCGATCCAAATATTCACGCTTGGCGTTGCAGTCACTCGTCACCGAGAGGGCATCGGCACGATGCTCAAGAAAATCGCGATGGCACTCGCCGTGTCGGATGAGGCGTTTCCGAACGCCGTCGCGTCGACTGTCCACCGGGCCAACTACCGGATGAACGGACTCAACGACAATCTCGGCATTGGCAGAAACCAAGACCCCCTGGATGGTGAGTTCTACATCACGGGCGCCACTGTCGAGCTCGTCAATGGACCCGAAATTGTACGCGTGACGGATCGGCCACCCGAGGACTGATGTGTCAACCTCGTGTCACGGGCTGAGTCCGTAACGCCCTGACCTGCTGTCGACGGTGAGCCGGCCTGTAGCGGGATTCTGTCCGGCCCCCTGCCCCGATGTGAGGCAGAAGGCCGGGGTGGCCATCCATCTGAGCGGCCTACCTGGGGAGCGTCCCTTCTCAGGGACCGGACGAGCAGCCCGTCTCCCACGCTTGGCCTTGCTCCGGGTGGGGTTTACCGAGCCGGCGGGGTCACCCCCGCCGCTGGTGCGCTCTTGCCGCACCTTTTCACCCTTGCCTGTGCGGGCCCTGAGGCCCGCCATCGGCGGTTTCCTTTCTGTGGCACTGTCCTGCGGGTCACCCCGACTGGCCGTTAGCCAGCACCCTGCTCTGCGGAGTCCCGACCTTCCTCGACGCGGTACCGCGGTTGCGACCCGTGCCGCGGCCACCCGGCCGACTCACCGTCGCCGCAATAGTGCCACGACCAGCCAAGGCGGGGAGGCGTCGCGGCACGTCG
>DATNLP010000444.1:0-3111 GCA_035602795.1 Acidimicrobiales bacterium
TCGCCCGCATCCCACCGCCCAAGGGCGATCCCGCCGCCCCGCTGCGCGCTCTCATCTTCGACTCGTCCTACGACCAGTACCGCGGCGTGGTCAGCTCCATCCGCATCGTGGACGGCACGCTGCGCACCGGGGCGCGTCTGCGCTTCATGCAGGCGGCCGCCGTGCACGACATCGAAGAGGTGGGCGTGCGCACGCCCTATTCCGTGCCGGTGGACACGCTGGGGCCAGGCGAAGTGGGCTACCTGATCGCCGGCATCAAGGATGTGGGCGAGGCCCGCTCAGGTGAGACGGTGACCACGGCCCAGCACGGCGCCGCGGAGGCGCTGGCCGGCTACCGCGACCCCAAGCCCATGGTCTTCTGCGGGCTCTACCCGATGGACGGCGACGAGCTGCCCGACCTGCGCGACGCGCTGGAGAAGCTCAAGCTCAACGACGCCTCTTTCACTTTCGAGCCCGAGTCCTCCCGCGCGCTCGGCATCGGCTTTCGCTGCGGCTTCCTCGGGCTGCTGCACATGGAGATCGTGCGCGAGCGCCTCGAGCGCGAGTTCGACCTGTCGCTCATCGCCACGGCACCCAGCGTGGCCTACCGGGCCTTCCTGACGGACGGCTCCGAGCTCGACGTGGACAACCCGACCGAGCTGCCCGACGCGAGCCGCATCGACCACATCGACGAGCCCATGATTCAGGCCACCATCATCACGCCGAGCGAGTACACCGGCACGGTCATGGACCTGTGCCAGAGCAAGCGGGCCGAGATGGTGCGCATGGAGTACCTGTCGCCCGAGCGGGTCGAGCTCGTCTACACATTGCCGCTGGCCGAGGTGGTCATCGACTTCTTCGACCAGCTCAAGTCGCGCACCAAGGGCTATGCGTCGCTCGACTACGAGCCCGAGACCTACGCCACGGCCAATCTGGTGCGCGTCGACGTCCTGATCAACCACACGCCGTGCGACGCCTTCTCGACCATCGTGCACCGCAGCGAGGCCGACACCTACGGCCGCAAGATGGCGGAGAAGCTGCGCGAGCTCATCCCACGCCAACTCTTCGACGTGCCCATTCAGGCGGCTATCGGCGGGCGCATCGTGGCGCGTGAGACGGTCAAGGCCAAGCGCAAGGACGTCCTGGCCAAGTGCTACGGCGGTGACATCACCCGTAAGCGCAAGCTGCTCGAGAAGCAGAAGGAAGGCAAGAAGAAGATGAAGAACATCGGGCGGGTCGAGGTGCCCCAGGAAGCCTTCATCTCGGCGCTGCGCCTGGGCGACGATTGACCTGTCGGCTCAGGCCTTCGTGGCTCGCACGAGGACGCCGCGCTTGGTGAGCCAGAGGGGCAGCGTCGGGACCTCGGCCCGCGCCGGGTCGATGCCGTTGTGCCGGCAGTAGGCGCGCAGCTCCTCCCTCGTCTCGAGCGGGTAGAACCGCCCGTCCCAGCGCTCGGCGTCGACCCCCCCGAAGACCGAGGCCACAATGCCTGCCGCCTCCTCGGCGTCGAATGTCGTGGGCGGGTAGCCCTCAGGCACCAGCTCGGGGTCGCAGTCGCGGTTTGCGCAGCAGGCGAAGTAGCGACCGCCGGGACGGAGCACGCGAGCCGCCTCGGCGATGCCTGTGACCGGGTCGTCGAGGTGGTAGAGGCACCACAGGTGGGTGACCTCGGCGAAGGACTCGTCGGCGAAGGGCAGCCGGCGCATGTCGGCCCGCACGACCGGCCGGTACGGATTAGCCGCCAACTGGGCCGACGACGCGTCGAGGCCGACCCAGCGCACGCACTCGCCGAGCAGCGCCGGGAGGCGGCCTTCGCCACAGCCGGCGTCGAGCAGTGGACCGCCCAGCTCGGGAGCCAGCCTTTCGGGCACGTCCCGAGGCGCCTGCCAGGAGCGCCAGCGCCCGGGGTCGGCGTCGTAGTCTGGTGGCAGGGCGCTCACGCCACCAGGATGCCGCGACCTTGGGAGCGACGAGGGACCGCTCCAGGGGCTGGACCGGTGAGCCGATGACCTGGGGCGACCGCCGAGCGCTGGGGTCCCTGCCCCTGGCACTCAGTAGACTTGAGTGCCAGGCACCGACCATGAACGCTCCCACTGACTCCGTCTCACCCGTCGCCGACACCGAAGGGGAGCGCGCCCTCAACGCGCGCCGCGCCGCCATTCTCGAGGCGGTCGTCACCGAGTACATCGGCACGGCCGAGCCGGTCGGCTCGGCCCACGTGGCGAGTGCACCGGGGGTGCAGGTGTCGTCGGCCACCGTGCGCTCTGAAATGGTGGCGCTCGAGCGTGAGGGTTACCTCGTTCAGCCCCACACCAGCGCCGGCCGCATTCCGACCGACAAGGGGTACCGCTTCTTCGTCGACCACCTGACCGCGCCCGGGGTGCTCGGCCCTGCGCAGCGCCGTCAGGTGTCCCAGTTCTTCGAGCAGGTGCACGGCGAAATGGAAACGGTCCTCGAGCGTGCCACCGGCTTGCTGTCCGAGCTCACCTCCTACGCGTCGGTGGTCGTCGGCCCGTCTCACGACACCGCCACCATCCGCTCCGTACAGCTGGTGGGCCTGTCACCCGCGCACGCGCTGCTCGTCGTCGTCCTCTCTGACGGCGCGGTGGAGAAGCGGACCATCGACCTCGACACCGAGGTGGGCGAGGAGGTCCTCGCCGATGCCGGGGCCTTCTTGTGTGCCCACCTGGTCGGCCGCCCCCTGTCGGGCCGGTGGCAGGTGCCCTCCAGCGGGTCAGCGCCGGTCGACGAAATGGCGGCGGCCGCCCACTCCGCCTTCGGCTCCATGGAGGGCGACATGGAGACGGATCACGTCTTCGTGGGCGGTCCCGCCCGGCTGGCCGAGTCCTTCGAGGCCGTCGAGACCGTCCGTGCCGTGCTGAGCATTCTCGAGCAGCAGCTGGTCGTGGTGAATCTGCTGCGCGACGTCCTCGACAGCGGGCTCTCCGTCGCCATCGGGACCGAGCACGGCTACGCGCCGCTGTCCTCGTGCGCCGTCGTCGTCGCCCCCGTGTCGATCGACGGCCAGGACCTCGGAGCCGTCGGCCTGCTCGGACCGACCCGCATGGACTACCCCCGCGCGCTGGCGGCCGCCCACGTCGTGGGCGAGCGCCTCGGACAGCGCCTGGGCGG
>DATNLP010000568.1:0-11601 GCA_035602795.1 Acidimicrobiales bacterium
GCCACCTCTAGCAATGCCGTCGGATACGAACCGGCGCCGAGGAACAGCGCCGACAGCGGCTCCGCCCGCCGCTCCAGCTCCCGCTCCGCCGCCGCGCCCGACCGCTTCACGTCCACCCGGTTGGAGGTGACACCCATGAGCATGTTGGACCGGTACCCCGAGCGCAGCTCGCCCACCACACGCTCGAGCCCCTCCCGGCGCCCGCGCCCGAGATACACAGGCAGCGACGTCACCTCGAAGGCGAACTCGTCCTGCAGGTCGTTCGCCTCGGCCACCACCCGGCCCAGCGAGGACTGCGGCATGAGGTGGTCGGAGCCGTTCATGACCAGCAGGTCATCGAACAGAAAGGACTCCACCTCGGCCACGTTGTCCCGGGTCCGCCGCACCAGCGCCTTGGCGTCGTCGGGCAGGGCGGCGCCGTTGCCGTACCCCACCGGCAGGTACTCGGCCCGGACCGAAGAGCCGTCGGGCGCCTCCCACACGAACGCGTTCTTCGTCACCGTCGAAGGCACGCCGCGCCACACGACGGCGTCGCGGAAGCCGGCCTGCGCCAAGATCTGCGGCATCTGGGCGATGTGCCCGAACATGTCGGGTAGGTACCCCACGTCCATGACGCCACCGAAGGCGGCGCCCCGTACCAGCCCCATCTGCAGGTTGCGCACGATGGTCTCGCCCGAGGACAGGAACTCGTCCATGAGGATGTACCACGGCCCCACGCTCAGGCGCCCGGCGGCCGCCAGCGCCCGCAGCCGCCCCTCCGCCTCCGGCCGCACCTCGAGGTAGTCGTCGACCACCGCCATCTGGCCGTCCAGCATGAAGTGCGGGTAGCTGGCGTCGCCCTCGAGCAGCGGGATGAGCGTGTCGATCAGCTCGACCAGGGCCAGGCGGAACTCCTGGAACGACTTGTACCATTCGCGGTCCCAGTGCGTGTGCGGAACGATGGCAATCCTGCGGGCGGTCATGACCGCCAGACTATGACCTGCGATCCGGGATGAAGGCCCCGGTACCGCCGGGCCGCTGGCCGGCCGCGCACCCGCTGCCGCCGGGCCCGACGCTCCCCGCGCTCTGGGCCGCCAACTGGGCCGCCGACCCGGCTGCGGTGGTGCTCGTCGACGGCCGGGACACTGCCCGGATCCTCCATGCCGGCGCCATGGCCGAACGTACGGCCCGCCTGGCCACCGCGCTGGGCTCCCGCGGCATCGGACCCGGCGACCGCGTGCTGTGGTCCGCCCGCACCTCCTTGGCGGGGATCGAGTCGCTCGTCGCCGTCCTACGGCTGGGGGCGGTGCTCGTCACGGTCAATCCGTCCGCCACGCCGGCCGAGGCGGCCCACGTCGTCGGCGACTGCACCCCGTCCCTCGTGCTGACCGACGCGCCCGAAGCCAACCAGTTCCCGCCTTCGGTGGCCGTCCTCGGTCTCGACGACCTCGTGGCCGCCGCCGACGTGGCCTCCGGCAGACCCGACGACCTCGATCCCGTCCTGAACCCGGCCGCCGACGCGCTCATCGTGTACACCTCGGGCACCACGGGAACGCCCAAGGGTGCCGTGCACACGCACGCTTCCCTCTGTGCCGGCGCGACGTCGGTCGTCGGCGCCTGGCGTTGGGAGCGGGACGATCGCCTCATCCTCGCCTTGCCCCTGTTCCACGTCCACGGATTGTGCGCCGGGTTGTTCGGCACGTTGGCCACCGGCGCGTCGGCCACCGTCTTCGCCCACTTCGACGAGGACGCCGTCCTGAGCGCCGCCCAGGACGGCGCCAACACCATGTTCTTCGGCGTGCCCACCATGTACCACCGCCTCGCCGCCACGCGCCGGGCCGGCGGGCTGGCGCGGCTCCGCCTCTGCGTCTCCGGTTCGGCCCCCCTGGCGGCCGACCTGTGGTCGCAGCTCGACGCCCAGGGCGTGCCAGTGCTCGAGCGCTACGGCATGACCGAGACTCTGCTCACCCTCTCGAACCCGCTCGGAGGCGAGCGGCGCCCCGGCTCGGTGGGCGTCCCCCTCCCCGGCGTGGAGGCCGCACTCGAGGCCGACGCCGACGCCGACGCCGACGCCGACCCCGAGACCGGCGCCGACGACGCCGGCGAGCTGTACGTGCGCGGCCCGTCCCTGTGCCGCGGCTACTGGGGCCGAGCCGGCCACGAGCACCTCGACGCCGACGGTTGGTTCGCCACCGGCGACCTGGCGTCGCTGTCCGACGACGGCTACGTCTCCATCCGGGGCCGGCGCACCGAGCTCATCATCACGGGCGGGCACAACGTCTACCCGGCCGAGGTGGAGGCCGTTCTCGCTCGTCATCCCGGTGTGGTCGAGGTGGCGGTGGTCGGCCTGCCGGACCCCGAGTGGGGCGAGACCGTGGTGGCCTTCGTCGTCGGCGACCCCGACGTCGAGTCGCTCCAGCGCCTCGCCGCCGCCGAGCTGGCGTCCTTCAAACGGCCGCGCCACGTGCGCCTCGTCGACGCGCTGCCGCGCAACGCCTTGGGCAAGGTCCTGCGCTCCGAGTTGCACTGACCGGGCGACCACCACGAAGCCACGGCCCGCCGACGCCCAGGAGGTAGCGTGAGCACATGGCGACCTTCCTGATGCTCTCGACGGTCGGGCCCAACGGGGCGGCAACCCTGACGGACAACCCCGACCGCCTCAAAGCGGTCAACCGGGAGGTCGAGGCCATGGGGGTGAAGGTGGTGGCCCAGTGGGCCCTGCTGGGCCAGTACGACTTCTGCACCGTCCTGGACGCGCCCGACGAGACGACCATGGCGCGCGTGGCGCTCGTCCTCGGGTCGCGCGGCACGCTCAAGACGCTCACGCTGTCGGCCATCCCGATCGACGACTACATCGAAGGCGTGTTGAAGGCCGGCGAGGCCTGATCCGGAGGCGGACGCCTCAGTGCCACCAGAAGCCCTGCCGCGACCGCTCCCGCCTTACGTCGTCGCGGGAGAAGAGCTCGCCCAGGACGCTCCCGTCGGACAGGCGGCGGATGCGGTAGCCCTCGTCGGTCATCTCCGCCACCTCGAAGCCGCGCACCCAGGTCCCCTGGTAGCGGTTGCGCACGTCCACCTTCGTCCCCGGATCGAGCGGCGTCCGTGCGCCGGCCTCCACGACGTCCCCCCCGCCTTCGCTCACGTCCCCCATCGTAGGATCCCGTGACCGTCTGCTCGCCCGACCTCAAGGAGGAGCGCCGCCTGCGCTCGGAGGGTCACGACGTGGTGGCCGGCCTGGACGAGGTCGGCCGCGGCGCCTGGGCCGGACCGCTGACCGTGGGAGTGGCGATCGTGCGGCCCCGCGTCCAGCTGCGCTCCATGCCGCCGTGGCTGCGCGATTCCAAGATGCTCAGCGAGGCCCGGCGCGAGGACATCTTCGAGGCGGTCGGTCGCTGGTGCCAGGCCTGGGCGGTCGGGCACGCCACCCCGCTCGAGTGCGACGAATGGGGCATGACCGAGGCGCTGCGCGTGGCGGCCCGGCGCGCCCTCGACGGCCTCGACGATGCCCCCGGCGCACTGCTGGTGGACGGCCCGGTCGACCTGTTGCGCCATCCCGAGGAGCCCTTCGAGGGCGTGGTCCGGCCCATCGTGGACGGCGATGCCAAGTGCGCCTCGGTGGCCGCCGCCTCGGTGCTGGCCAAGGTGACGCGCGATCGCATGATGCGCCAGGAGGCCGACCACTACCCCGCCTATTGCTTCGAGCACAACAAGGGCTACCCCTCGCCGCTGCACAAGACGGCGCTGCGTGGGTACGGGCCGTCGGCTATTCACCGCCGCAGCTGGGCCTTCATGGGAAAGCTGCCCTGGACCGGCGACCCCTGCCGAGCGCGTGCGCAGATTTCGTGCGCCGACGACAGCCAGGGGCGCCTCTTCACGGCGTCATGATCCGTCTACCAGCCCGTTTCGGGTTAGCGTTCTGTTCCGTGCAGTCGGGTTCTCGGAGAGGTCGCGGGCGGCGAGCGCCTCGCCGCGTGCCCCGGTGAGCCCGGTTCTGGAGGTCGAGGGACTCCGCACCGAGTTCCGCCTGAAGAGCGCCAACGTCGTGGCGGTCGACGACGTCACCTTCCACGTCGACGGGGGCGAGTGCGTCGGCGTGGTGGGCGAGTCCGGCTGCGGCAAGACCACCATCGGCCTCTCCATCATGAAGCTGCTCCCCCCCGTGGGCCACGTGATCGGCGGCAGCATCAAGCTCCAGGGCCAGGACCTGGCGCCTCTGACGGAGAAGGAGATGACCAGAGTCCGGGGCAATCAGGTGGGCATGGTGTTCCAGGACCCGTTGACCTCACTCAACCCGACCATGAACATCGGGGACCAAATCGCCGAGAGCGCCCGGCTCCACCAGGGCGCCTCGAAGAGCGTGGGCCGGAGTCGGGCGCTCGACGTCCTGCGCATGGTCGAGATGCCGAACGCCGAGCAGCGGCTCGACGCCTACGCCCACGAGCTGTCCGGCGGCCTGCGCCAGCGCGTCATGATCGCCATGGCGCTGGTCTGCTCGCCCAAGCTCCTCATCGCGGACGAGCCGACGACGGCGCTCGACGTCACCATTCAGGCCCAGATCCTCGACCTGCTCGACCGCCTCCGAGCCGATCTCGACATGTCGGTGATCCTGATCACCCACGACATGGGCGTCATCGCCGAGCGCGCCGAGCGGGTCATCGTCATGTACGCGGGCCGCATCGCCGAGAGCGCCACCACGACGGAGCTCTTCACCGAAATGCGCCATCCTTACGCCGAGGCGCTCCTGGCCTCGGTCTCCAAGCTCGACCAGGACCCGTCCGTGCGGCTGGTGAGCATTCCAGGCCTGCCGCCCGATCTGTCACAGCCGATCGGGCACTGCCGGTTCGCGGCCCGGTGCCGCTACGCGCAGCCGGACTGTCTGGAGACCGAGCCCGTCCTCCAACCCGCCGCCGAGAGCAGCCCCGCGCACCTCGCCGCCTGCTTCCACCAGGTGGACGTCGACCCGAACACCATCGCCAAGCGGCCCGAGGCGGTGGCCATGGCGGCCGACCTGAACATCAAGGTGGACGAGGTGGCACTGGCTCGCCACGTGGCCCGGGCCGAGTCCCTGGCCCAGGCGCCGGTGCTGGTCCGCGTCGACCACGCCGTGAAGGAGTTCGCCCTCACCCAGGGGGCCGTCGTGCGACACAAGATCGGGACGGTGAAGGCGGTGAGCGATGTCTCGCTCTCCATCCGGAGCGGGGAGACCTTCGGCCTGGTGGGCGAGTCGGGCTGTGGCAAGACCACCATGGGCCGCATGGTGGTGGCGCTCGAGCGCCCCACCTCGGGCGCGATCGAGTTCGAGGGCCGCGACATCGTGACCCTCACCGGGCGCGAGCTTCGCCACCGCCGCCGGGACATGCAGATGATGTTCCAGGACCCCTACGCCTCGCTAGATCCGCGCATGCGGGTCGGTTCCATACTGCGCGAGCCGCTCAACGTCCAGCACATCGGAACTCACGACGAACGGCGCGCCCGCATCCTCACGATGCTCGACGAGGTTGGGCTCCCGAGGCGCTCCGCCGAGCTGTACCCGCACGAGTTCTCGGGGGGCCAGCGCCAGCGCATCGGCCTGGCCCGGGCGCTGGCGCTCGAGCCCAAGCTCATTGTGGCGGACGAGCCCGTTTCAGCGCTCGACGTCTCCATCCAGGCCCAGATCCTCAACCTGCTGAAGGAGCTGCAGGAACGTCACGGCCTGACCTACCTCTTCATTTCGCACGACCTGGCGGTCGTCAAGTACATGGCCGACCGGATCGGGGTCATGTACCTGGGGAAGCTGGTCGAGGTCGGCCCGGCCCGCGACATTTACGAGCGGGCCGCCCATCCCTATACCAAGGCGCTGATCGACACCATCCCCATGGCCGACCCGACCGCCGAGTCGGCGCGGGACCGCCACATCCGGGGCGAGCTGCCCTCGTCGGTGGACCCGCCGTCGGGCTGCCGCTTTCGCACCCGCTGCCCCTTTGCCCAGGAGCTGTGTGCCCAGGAGGAACCGCCCCTGCGGCCGTTCGGCGAGGACCACTTCGCGGCCTGCCACTTCCCGCTGCAGACACCCACGGGGCCGCCCGACGGAGACCTCGTTGCCAGCGCCAGCAGTTCCGCCACCGCCACCGCCGGCGGCCCGTCCGCCTAGCGCTGCTGGAGCCGGACCTCGAGCGCGTCGCGCAGGGCGTCGCCGATGAAGTTGAACGCCACCACCACGAGCACGATGCACAGGCCGGCCGGGTAGATCTCCCACCAGTAGCCGTCGAGCGCGTAGTTGACGCCGTTCGAGAGCATGGAGCCCCAGTCGGTCTGCGGGGCCGGGACACCCAGCCCGATGAAGCCGAGGGCGGCCAGCAGCAGAATGGCATCGGCGATGTTGAACGTGGCGTTCACAATGATGGTGCCGATGGAGTTCGGGATGATGTGGCGCAGGACGATCCGCCGCTTGCTCCCGCCCATGACGTGCACGGCCTGGACGTACTCGCGTATGCGCAGCGAGAGCGCCTGGCCACGGATCAGGCGGGCGGGGATGAGCCACGACACGAAGGCAATGACAAAGATGAAGACGACCAGGGAGGGCCGGAAAATCGTTGCCAGCACGATGGCCAGGAAGAGGACGGGGATCGACAGGAAGGCGTCGACGACCCGCATCATGAACGAGTCCACCCAGCTCCCGAAGAAGCCCGAAATCGCCCCGTAGGTCGCCCCGAAGATGCTGGCCACGGCGGCAGCGGCGAACCCGACCAGCAACGAGACCTGGCCGCCGAACATCAGGCGGCCGAGGATGTCGAAACCGCTGGAGTCGGTGCCGAGCGGGTGGCCGTTGCCCGGCGGAGCGTTGTCGGGGGAGAGCAGTGCCTCCGAGGCGTTGGTCTGGTTGGTGTGGTAAAAGAGCGGACCCACGTAGCAGAAGAGCACGAAGAAGACGATGATGACGACGCCGGCCACGGCCAGCTTGTTCTCGACGAACACGCTGAGTATCCGCCGGCCCATGCCACCGTGGGAGACGACGTCGCCCCCGCCGGGCGCGGCGATGACGTCGTCAGTCAGCTCGCCCGGCAGGACCTCGAGGCCGTCCACCCCGACGGACGGCGCCGACACCGGCTCGCCGAGCTCAATCTGCGTGGCCCGCACGAGGTCGTCAGGATTTTGCATACCGGATCCTCGGGTCGACGACCGCGTACAGGATGTCAGCGATCAGGTTGCCCACGATCGTCGCGATGGTCACGACGAAGGTGACGCCGAGCAGCGTGGGTAGGTCCTCCTTGAAGGCGGAGTTGATGGCCAGCAGGCCCATGCCGGGGTAGTTGAACACGCTCTCCGTGATCACCGCCCCGCTCACGATCGTCCCCAGGGAGAGACCGAGCAGCGTGATGATCGGAATGATGGCGTTGCGCAGGGCGTGCACGTAGAGGACTCGTTGCGGCCCGGCCCCCTTGGCCCGGGCCGTCCGCACGAAGTCCTCGGTCATCGTCTCCATCATGGAGGAGCGCATGTAGCGGCTGAAGGAGGCGATGCTGATGGCAGCCAGCGTTACCACCGGCAGCACCAGCGCCTTCGGGTCCGAGAGGATGCCCCAAATGGAGTCGCTCTGCGGTGCCTCGGTCGAGAAGATAGGGATGTAGATAGCGAACCACAGGATGAGCAGCGTGCCCAGCAGGAACGCCGGCACGGCGTAAAGGATGAACGCGACGCCGGTGAGCACGTAGTCGTCCCACTTGTTGCGCCGGACGACCTGGTAGATGCCCATCGGGATGGCGATCACCAGGGCCAGCAGGGTGGCGAGGCCCACCAGAATGAGCGTCTTGGGCAGCGCCTCGGCGATCAGGGACGTCACGCTCTGGTTCAGGGTGTACGAGCGGCCCAGGTCGAAGCGGGACAGGTTCCACACGTAGTGGGCGAACTGGTCCCAAAGCGGCAGGTCCAGCCCGTTCACCTTGTTGAACTGGGCGATCGCGATCGGCTGCGCCTTGGGGCCGAGCACCGCCCGCGCCTCACCACCCGGAATCAGGTGGATCAGGATGAACATGAACGCGATGACCCCCAGGACGACCAGAACGGCCTGGATGAGCCGCCGGACGAGGAAGCCGATCACGGACCGATGCTACGCACGATGCGTCGCACGCTCAGGTCAATCCGTGACCGGCCGCTGTCCTCGTCGAAATACCTTGTTCGGCTCAGCCCTTCACGTAGTACCAGTACTCGGGGAAGAGGTTGGCGAACGGGTTCTGCGGGGCGACGCCTCGCAGCGTGTTGCGCACCTCGCTGAGCTCGTAGTCCGCGTTGGGCTCCCAGATCTCCGGCACCTGCTGGGCGATGTAGTTCTCGTAGGAGTCCAGGCTGGCCTCCGTCGTGTCGGTCGCCGCGATCAGGCTGTCCGCCTTGGCGCTGCTGTAGTTGCCGGCGTTGCTGCCCGCACCGGTGGAGAACAGGGTCTCACCCGACGGGTAGTAGTCCGGGCTGTACTCCCAGCCTCCGCCCCACCAACCTTCCTCGACCGTGCAGGGCTGGCCCGTGGTGCACGGCGGCCCGTAGGCGGAGATCACGGTCGGGAAGGTGTTGCCGACCAGCTGGGTCTTGATGCCGATGGCGTTCCAGGCGGACTGCTCGACGTTCATTACCTGCTGCTGCCACTGCGTGCCGCTGACGTAGACCATGGTGAAGTTGAGCTGCGCGCCCTGGGGAATGCCGGCGCCGCAGTCGCTCGGACCGGTGCCGGCCTTCTGGCAGGTGTCGACGCCGTTCGGCACGACCTTCCACCCGTGCGACTTGAGCAGGCTTTCGGCGTGCGCCGGGTTGTACGGGTAAGGGTTCGACTTCTCGTACGAGTCGACCAGATCGTTCTTCGGCAGCACCGGCACCGGCCCGTAGGTCGGGACGCCGTAACCGGCGAGGAACTTCTGGATCATGGCCGTCTGGTCGACCACGCTCTGCATGGCCTGGCGCACGTAGAGCTGCTTGTAGATGGCGCCGGCGTTGCCACCGTCACCCGTCGACTCGAACTTCAGCACGGCATAGTTGAACGAGTAGAGGATCCAGGGCGAGAGGTAGAAGTTCGTCAGCCGCGGGTTGTTGGGCCCGGCGATGGACGCGTTCGTGGTCGGCTTGGTGATGTCCTGCTGGGGCGCGTACCCGATGTCGAGGTTGTTGCCCAGCAGTGCGTCGAACTCGGCGTTGTCGGTGGTGTACGGCTCCTGGATCACCGTGACCGAGGCCTTCTGGGGGCCGCTGTAGGAGGGGTTGGGCACCATGGTGACCTGGCCCGTGCTCTGGAACGACCCGCCCTTCGAGGCCGCGATCGTGTACGGCCCGTCCACCACTCCCCAGATCGGGTTCGTGGCGTAGCTGGTCAGGTCGCTGGCCTGAGCTTGCAGGAACGTCCAGACCTTGGCGCACGCGGCGTCGGTCGAAGCTGCGGCGTACGCACCGCCCGAGCAGCCGCCCGAGCCGGACGCCGCGCCGGTGGCCGTGACGTCCCAGGCCGTCGGGAACGGCGTGATCTGGGAGAACTCGTTGTAGGTCATCCACGTCGGTTCGTAGGCCTTGTTGAACGTGAACGTGATCGAGGAGGGGCTGTTCACGACCACGCTCTTGACGTTGTCAGGGAAGAGGCCGGGCACGTAGTCGAACCAGTTGGCCGTCTCGGCGTGGAGCATGTTCATGAAGAAGAGCACGTCGGTGGCCGTGACCGTCTCCCCGTTGGACCACTTGTAGTTCTTCAGTGCGATGGTGGCCTCGGTGTTCCCGTTGCTGTACGAGGGCAGGCTGGCCAGGGACAACGTGGGGTTGAGCGTGGTGTTGGTGTTTCCCGGGAAGCCGAACACGTAGAGGGGCCGGTACATCAGGTACTGGAACTGGCTGATGTTGCTGACGCTGCTCTCCGAGCCGGTCATGAACGGGAAGATGTAGGTCGGCGAAGTGCTCGGGGGCTCGGCCCATCGGACGGTGCCGCCGCTCACCTTCGTCCCGCCGGTGGGGATGCCGCTTGCGCCGGCGCTGCCGGCGATCCCGGCGAAGGACACGCAGACCGCTGCTGCCGCCACGGCCGCACACGCCCCCCTCATCAACAACCCCTTCATTCCCATAGCACTCCCTTGTCTCTCGGCCGCCCCGGTGACGACCGAACCCCCCGGTCCCCCGACTCCCAGTGTCGGAAAGGATGATGGTTGGTTGGCCTAAACGTAACCTAACTGCCACATTGGATGGTGGTCATAGCATCAGAATTCCTGCAGGAACGCGCCGGGCAGAGATTCGATTCGGTGCCGAGCGGCGACTCGCACATGATTCCTGCGTCGGGGGCCATTTGAAACGCAGGTAGCACAACCTGAGCGCCAGCTGAGAGCAACCTGTCCGGCGCGTAACAACAGAGCGTAAACTTGCACCTGAGGCGATGGTCTATGTCCTAGCGGTTCTTGCTGCGCTGTCCAACGCGCTGACCAGCGTGTTCCAGCGCATGGGCGTCGAGGACGCCCCCGAGGAGTCCACCATGCGCCTGAGCCTGATGGCCCACGCCGTCCGGCGGGGCATCTGGCTCTTGGGCTTCGGCTTCATGATCTGTTCCTTCCTGTTGCAGTCGTTCGCGCTGCACATCGGGCGGCTCTCGGTGGTCCAGCCCATCTTGACCATGGAACTGCTGTTCCTCGTGTTCATCTTGGGCACTTACTTCCGCTTCACCATCACCATCCGGGAGTGGGTCGGCGCCGGCGCCATCGCCTTCGGCCTCTCGGGCTTCCTCTACTTCGCCGCACCAGGTGGCGGGACTGAGACGCCCACCAATCTCGGCTGGATCGTGGTGGGCGCCACCAGCTGTGGCCTCATCGTCGTCACCGTGGTGGCCACTCGCTGGGGGCCTCGCTGGTGGAAAGCCGCCATGTTCGGCAGCTCCGCCGCCATCGCCTACGCCTTCACCGCCGCCCTCATCAAGACGGTGAGCAACTACGCCGCCAACGACTGGGTGACCCTGCTGTACCACTGGGAGACCTACGGCGTCATCGTCTTCGGCCTGCTCGGCCTCTTCCTGACACAGAACGCGTTCCACGCCGGCCCGCTGGCGGCGTCCCAGTCGACCCTCGTGCTCGTCGACCCGCTCTTCAGCATCTGCCTCGGCATCGCGCTCTACGGCGACAGCTTGCGCACGTCCGGTGCCTACGGCCCGCTCGAGGCCCTCTCTCTCCTCCTCATGTTCATGGGCGCCGTGTTCTTGTCGAACTCGCCGCTCATCACCGGAATGAAGAGCGAGGGCAAGGGCGTCGAGTACGACGAGATGCTGTCCCGCCAGCTGAAGCACCCGCACCGCCACCAGCCCGAGTCGTCACAGCACGAATCCGTCTCCGACAGCGGTCTGCCACCCTTCTCGTCCGCCTGACGCCGGCCCGCCGACCCGGCCCCGGCCCACTAGGCCGACGAGGCGTCCCCGGCCTTGTCCACGACCAGCCGGGTCAGCGCGGCGAAGTGGTCGGGATGCGACAGGTGCGCCCCGTGCTTCGCCGCCTCGATCTCGAAGACCGTCGCACCGGGCACATTGGCGCCGATCCACTCGACGCTGCGCCGGTGGTGCTCCGCCGACCCCGCCCCACCGCGGCCGAAGACCGAGGGGACGCTGAGCGCGGTCACGTCGAAGGGTGGCCCCTCGGTGCGGAA
>DATNLP010000511.1:0-13367 GCA_035602795.1 Acidimicrobiales bacterium
GGGCGCCCGCCGGCTCGGGCTCGACGGCGAGGTCGCCCCGGCCGACCTCCGACTGGTGCTCGCCGGCGTCTCGCCCGACGGCGAGATCCTGACCGCGGGGCGGGTGGCCGAGGCCAGTCGCGTCTCGGGCTTCGACCTGACGTGGTCGGCGCCCAAGTCCGTCTCCCTCCTCTACGGCCTCTCCGACCCGGTGCTCTCGGGCACCGTGCGCGCCGTCCACGAGGAGGCGGTCACCCAGGCCCTCGGCTACCTCGAGCGCCGGGCCTTCGTGGTCCGCCGCGGTGCGGGCGGCGAGCACCAGATGGGGGCAAACGGCATGGTGGCCGCCGCCTTTGTGCATCGGACCTCGCGCGCCGGCGATCCCCAGCTGCACAGCCACGTGTTGGTGGCCAACGTGGCCCAGGGCGACGACGGGGCGTGGTCCGCGCCCGACGCCCGCCTCCTCTACCACCACGCCCGCACGGCCGGCTTCCTCTATCAGGCCGCCCTACGAGCGGGGCTGGGCGAGGACCTCGGTGTCCGCTTCGGGCCGGTCCGCGCCGGCATGGCCGAGCTCGACGGGGTGCCCAAGGACTTGCTGCGCGGCTTCTCCACCCGCCGGCGTGAGATCGAGTATCTCCTCAGCGCCACCGGGGCGACCTCGGCCCGCTCGGCCGAGGTGGCCGCCCTCGTCACCCGGAAGGCCAAGGAGCCCCCGCCCGACGACGTCGAGGCGGGCCAGAGTCTGCGCGAGCGCTGGCTCGAACAGGCCCGGGTCATCGCCGGCGCCGGCCGGTTGATCGACGTCGGCCTCCTGGGTCCTGTCGTCGGCCGAGAGCGCTGGGCCGCCCCCAGCTCGAGCGAGGTCGACGGTCTCGTAGTGCATCTGCTCGGGCCCGAGGGCCTCACGGCGCACGCCTCGGCCTTCGAACGCCGTGACATCGCCCGGGCCATCGCCGAGGGATTGCCTCGCGGCGCCCCGGTCGCCGACATCGAGGCCCTGGCCGATCGGGTGTTGGCCCGCCCCGAGGTGGTCGCGCTCCCGAGCGTCGGTCCCGGAGCAGAGCTGCGCCACACCACCCTCGAGCTCTTGGTCCAGGAGCGCTCGCTGCTGGACACCGCCGTGCGCCTCCAGCGTGCCGGGAGCGGCCTGGCCGGTTCGCTCGAGGTGGCGGCCGCACTGGCCCAGTTCTCGCTCCTCTCCGACGAGCAGGTCGCCATGGTCGAGCGCCTCACCCGCTCGGGCGCCGGGGTCGACGTGGTGGTGGGCCAGGCCGGCACCGGCAAGACCCTGGCGTTGGCGGCAGCCCGGGCGTCCTGGGAGTCGAGCGCCTACGAGGTTCTCGGCACGGCACTGTCGGCCCGCGCCGCCAGGGGTCTCGCCGACGGCGCCGGCATCGAATCTCGGACGTTGGCCAAGCTCTTCTCCGAGTTGGGGTCCGGCGCGCTCGTGCTCGGCCCAGGACACGTGCTGGTGGTGGACGAGGCGGGCATGGTCGGCACGCGGTCCCTGGGCCGATTGATCGAAGCCGCAGAGATCGCGGACGCCAAAGTGGTCCTCGTCGGCGACCCACGCCAGCTGCCTGAGATCGAGGCGGGCGGGGCCCTGGCCGCCCTGGTCGCACGCATCGGCGCGGTCGAGCTCACCGAGAACCGCCGCCAGGTCGAGCGGTGGGAGCGCCTGGCGCTCAGCGCCCTGCGCCACGGTCGCTCCGAGGTGGCCCTGGCCACCTACGGACGGGCGGGCCGGGTCCACACCGCGCCGAGCGTGCGCGAGGCGCAGGCCCTCTTGGTCGGGTCGTGGGCCCACGCGTTCGGCCAGGGCCGTGATGCGCTCATGCTGGCCGTCGCCCGCACCGAGGTGGCCGGCCTCAACGAGCTGGCCCGCGAAACCCTGCGCCGCTCGGGCTCCCTCGGCGAAGATCTCATCGAGGTCGACGGCCGTGGCTTCGCCCTCGGCGACAAGGTGGTGTGCCTGCGCAACGACGCCCGCTTGGGCGTCTTGAACGGGACCACCGGCATCGTCGAGCGCGCTGCCGGCTCCGCCCTGGTCGTCTCGACGACAGATGGCGAGCGGTTGGTGCCCCGACCCTATCTCGAGGCAGGGCATCTGGCCCACGGCTACGCCCTCACCGTCCACAAGTCCCAGGGCCTCACCGTCGACCTGGCCTACGTGCTGGCCACCGAGTCGCTGACCCGGGAGGCCGGCTACGTGGCCATGAGCCGGGCCCGGGAGGCCAGCGAGCTGTTCGTCCCGCTCGGGCCGAGCCGAGAGCAGACGGGTCATGATCTGCGGCCACGCCAAAGCCAACCAATGGCCGACCTGGCCCGGCGACTGGCGAGCTCACGGGCGAAGCATTTGGCCGTCGCCGAGCTCGACGCGGGCTCGGCCCCCCACGACGGGGGAGCCGCCCACCCGGTGGTCCTGCCCGAGCGCAGCGGCCCGGACCAGGTCCCGCCGGGAAATCAGCTCTCGCCGGAGGTCTATCGTGAGGCGCCCAAGATGGAAGTTGGCCATGTGAGCCACACCGAGGACCCCACGCCCGACGAGGCGGAGCCGTTGCGGCGCTTCCGGGGCCTCGACGACGCCATGAAGCTGGCGCAGGTGACCCGAGAGCGCACCGAAGCCGAACGTGGCCGGCCCGGTCGCACGCCTGACGACACCGAGCGGGATCGTTCCTGGGGTCGCAGTCGATGAGGCGCAAGCGCAAGGAAGTACCGGCGGAGGAGCCCTGGGACCCGGGCTTCCCCGACATCGCCGGCCGACCCTGGTGGGGTCTCTACTGCGGGCGCGGCGCGAACGGCAACGGTTACGCCCCACCCGAGTCGTCCATGCTCGTGCTCGGCCCACCTCGCTCGGGCAAGACGACCTGCATCGTCATCCCGGTCGTGCTCGATGCCCCCGCCGCGGTCGTGTCGACATCGACCAAACCCGACGTGCTCAGCGCCACCATGTTCCGCCGCCACGTTCTCGGCAACTGCTTCGTCTTCGATCCGACCGGCACCATGGCGATCCCACAAGGTGCCTACCCGCTGCGCTGGTCGCCCGTGGTGGGGTGTGACACCTTCGAGAAGGCCGTGGCCATGGCCCGAGCCCTGGCGTCGGCCGCCCGGCCGGCGTCTGCGCTGAGCGAGTCGGCGCACTGGATCGAGCGCGCCGAAGGACTGCTCGCCCCATTGCTGTACGCCGCTAACCTGGCTGAACGCGACATGGCGACGCTCTGTCGCTGGGTGCTCTCCCGCGACGTGCGCGAACCGGTGAGCGTGCTCGAGGGCTCGGGCCACGAGATGGCCCAGGCGGTGCTCGCCGGCGTCTTGGCCACCGAAGAGCGCGAGCGTTCGGGGATCTTCTCGACGGCCTCGGGCTTGCTCTCGGCGTACCGCTCCGACGCCGCGCTGGCGACCACCACCGAGCCCAACTTCGACCCGGCCGCGTTCGCCCGCTCGACCGACGCGCTCTACATCTGCGCCCCCTCACACGCCCAGGAGCAACTGGCCCCCATCGTGGTCGCCTTGCTCGAACAGATCCGCACCGCCGTCTATGCCCGGCCACCCGACGCCGCGCCGGTGATCTTCGCCCTCGACGAGGTGGCGTCGATCGCCCCGCTGCCGTCCCTGCCCGCGATGGCGGCCGAGGGTGGGGGCCAGGGTCTGATGACCCTGGCCTGCCTCCAGGACCTCTCCCAGGCCCGCGCCCGCTGGGGCGAGGTGGCCGACGGCTTCTTCTCACTGTTCAACCAGAAGCTGATCTTCCCGGGCATCGGGGACCAACGGACCCTCGCCCTCGTCTCCGCCTTGGCAGGAGACGAGAAAGTCCAGACCAAATCTCTGCATCTCGAGCGGAGTAAGAACATCTTCAGTTCCAGTCCACGCCCGGCGGGGCTCACCTACTCGTCCACCTGGCGTCCCCGCCTGCCGGTCGATGCCGTGGCCAAGGGCACGCCCGGCTACGCCCTCGGCGTGCTCGGCAGCCAGATGGACAGCTGGCGCATGATCCCGTGGTTCGAGCACCCCTTCTTCGCCAAGATCGCCCGGCTCGACCGCCCGTTCGTCAGCGAGGCCATCCGGCCCGAACTGAGGACGGAATCAGTGGCGCCCCGAGCGCGACCTGCCCCCAACGGTGGCGACTACGACGGCCCCACCGTGCTGAGCGACGAACGCCTCCGATCGGAGCGCTGGATCTGGATCGCCAACGGTTCCCAGAGCCTCGAGCGCCAGTTCGGCCCACCAAAGGTCCGCAGAAGCTTTCGACCCAAGACCCTCGACGCCAGCGCCGTCCGCAGCGACCTGGTAAATCGGGCGATCGAATCCTTCCGAGCGGAGGCGTTCGAGCTCGACATCTATGACCCGCTCCTCGACGAAGCCCCTCAGTGGGAGCCAACGGCGGCGATCGATGTCACCGGTCACCAGCCACCCGTGGGTCGCAGATCCTCGGTCGACCTCGATGACGGTGTCGCCGGCGCAGAGCGAGCCCAACGAATCCAGGTACGCATTCTCGGTCCCGTCGAAGTGGTCGGGTGGCGTGCTGCGCCCGATCGGCCGATCTTGACCGAGCTCGTCTGCTACCTGGCCCTGCACCACGATCGATACGTCACCGGTGAAGCACTGCGTGCTGCGCTTCGTCCCGACGAGCGAGAGAAAGAGCAGAACGCCAAGACATTGCGCACCTATCTCTCCATGCTGCGCAAGTCGCTCGGGCCCGACGTATTGCCCGCCGCCAGCAGCGCCGGCTACCGGCTGGGTAACGCCGTCACCACGGACTTGGAGCTGTTCGCAGGTCTGGCAAGTGCGGAAGACCTGGAAACCAAGATGGGTGCGCTCCGACTCATCCGCGGCCAGCCCTTTGAGGGGGTCCAAAAGGGCAGCTACCTCTGGGTGTCTTCAGAGTTCTTGATCTCCGACATCGAAGTGACCGTGTCCTCCCATACCAGAGAGGTTGCTCAGCTGTGCTGGGAAGACGGGCGAAGGCAGGATGCGATCTGGGCACTGCGCCAAGGTCTGCTTGCCGCTCGATATGACTACGGGTTGTGGGAGGTCTACCTCTCGTTCGCGTCGGTACTTGGCCGGCCGACGCTTGAACGCGCTCGGCGCGAGGCCACAGCCGCCCTTGGCGACGACGCACCTCTTGGGAGTGCCCCTACGTGAACCACGAGTTTTCGATTCTGGGTCACTATCGCTTGTGCTCAGCTTGCACGGACACAGACCCGGTGGCGCACCCGCGGCGTAATCTTTGAGCGTGAGCAGTCCGTGCGAACAGACCGAACGGAGGGTCGGGCTGGAATGACCCTCCGCTGGTCATCGATGTGACCCGCGATGGGCTGCCAGCCCGGCTTGCGCCGTTTGAGAATATGGTCCTCGAGGTCACACTGGACGATGGGACGAGTCAGAGCGGTGTTCTCGTCACCCGGGATGAGTCGTGTCTCATCCTCGAGCGTTCGGACAGCGTCTCGCGCGGGCCAGGTGGCGATCTCGTCACCGTGCCTCTCGACTCCATCCGGCAGGTCGTCGTCCAATGAATGTGACACGAGAGCGTCCCGCCACACCGGAGTCTCAGTAGAGGGCCGATTATCCCATCTCGATTGACGATTCTGACGAGTTGCTCCGCGACGACCCAGATCCATACCCACGCAGCGGTTAGCGGACGCAGCAGGAATCGGGACGAATTGAAGTCGTCCCACTGGTAACTCGATGGTCACGGAGTCATTGGCTTCGCACGTGACCATTAAAACGTTGGTCGGTTTATCTCGTCATAGCGCAGAGGTGCCTAACCAGCGCTTTCGCGTTCGGGCGAGTGTTCGGAATTGCGGGTGGTCTGTCGGCCGTACCCTACGACCTGTCGCTGTGGGCGCTGCTACTCCTCCATAATCAATCGGAAGGAGAGAGGGTCTGATCGAGTCAGGATCAGGCGCCTTCTCCATTCGCGATGGCATTGGTGGCCTTTGTCGCGGTAACAAGTGATTGTGCGGCAGGTCGCGATCTTGGCCATGACGTCAAGTTCGCCGGTGCGTTTTACGTTGATGAAAGAGGATATCCATGAGGAATCATCAACAGAGACGTGGAAACTCAGAGCCGACCCCGGATTGGCTAACAAAGAACATGGTGGACATCGCATGAGTCCAGACCTTCGCGACCAAATACGCATTGCCCGTTAGCGAGTCGCGTTATCTCGTAACGGGACGAACAAATCCCAAAGGCGCACCTTGACCGCCGATGCTAGCGCTGTCACTCTCGCAAACCGGGACAAAGGAGGCCGTGATGGGCCGATCGCGCAGCCAATTGGTGCTCGAAGGCATGAAGGCTCTGCTGCGCTCACGCAAGCTTCGACCTTGGGTGATCCTCGCCATAAGCGCCGCTCTGATTGCCGGCCTCACGGCCGTTGCGATTTCCCCTCCGGGCGAGCAAACCAGTGGCAGCCGGCACCAGGTGACCGGTTCGGCAAGTGCAGCTCTGGCGAATGCTCGGATATCGCTGGGCAAAGTCACTGAACACGACCTGGATTCAACTCGAACTGATCCTTCCCAGTTTCGGGTCACGCGCCAGCTAAGCGCTGACTACGGGTCGAACGGAGCGCAGTTCTTGGGCTCTAACTTCGGGTTCGACGTTGGACTCGGCGCGGTGGGGCGCGGCGCTCAGATGCAGGACGTGGTGGCGCCTCGAAAGGATCGGACAGACGGTGCCGCCTATGGTCATAACGGAGTGAGCGAGACCTTCGCGGCGAGCGAGCAGGGAATAGAACAGTCGTTCACGCTGACGCGCCGAATCTCGGGCTCAGGTCCTGTCACCATCGAGATTCCGATTTCTGGCCTTCAGGCTCAGACACCTCGCGAGTCCTGTCCTCGGGACGGTGCCTCTTTGGCACCCGAGAAGTTCCTCGTGCCGTCTCCCCGCGGTCCGGTTGAGAAGTCATTGAACACGAAGACGAAGTGTCCTGTGGTCAATCAGACGGTCGACCTCGTCGACCCACACGGTGACATCCTGGCCACCTACTCAGGCCTTCGAGTGGTCGACGCCAAAGGAAAGCACATAGCCGCGTCCATGCGCCCGGAAGCTGGAGGTAGCGAGATCGCAATCTCTGTCGAGGACACTGGGGCCACCTACCCACTGCACGTCGACCCCATCTGGTCCCAGGTCACAAGTTTCACCGATGGCGGGGACGGCGAAGACCTTTACGGCTGGTCTGTGGCTATATCAGGTAGCACAGGCATTGTCGGCGAACCCGGGGGCTACGATGAGCCCGGCCACGCCTACGTCTACACAGACGCCGGAGGGGTGTGGAGCCAGACCCAGGAGTTGACGCCGTCGGTATCGAGTAACAATGACGCCTTTGGGTACGCCGTTGCGGTGTCAGGGACGACAGCGGTGATTGGTGCCTTTGGCAGCGGCGGAGAATATGGGGAGGCGGGTCCTGGAGCGGCGTTCGTCTTCACACTGACGGGTGGCACTTGGAGTCAAACTGCCGAACTCTTGCCGTCAGATGGAGAAGACGGTTATGAGTTTGGTGCCTCGGTGGCTATCTCGGGATCGAACGTGGCTGTGGGTTCGCCATATCACACCGTGAGCGGGAACGCAGACCAGGGGGTCGTCTACGTCTTCTCAGGTAGCGGGGCAAGCTGGACTCAGACGGCGGAATTGACGACCTCGGGCTCCTTGTACGAGCCGTCCTTCGGCTACACCGTCGCCCTGTCGGGCTCGACCCTCGTCGGCGGGACAAATCCGCCTGGGTCGTATTGGGCTAGTGAACCCAATGCCGTCGTCTTTTCCCTCTCGTCAGGCACTTGGTCGCAGACCGGAACGCTGCAAGGAACGGGCCCGCGAGCGATCGGCGAGAATTTCGGTTATCCGGTGGCGGTGTCGGGATCGAACATCTTGTTGGGTGGTGACGGCTACGCCTACATGTTCACCCTCTCTGACGGCTCCTGGGTCCAGAGCGAACAGCTTTCCGACGGGACCTCCGACAGGGAATTCGGATTCGCCGTCGCTCTTCAGGGCGACACAGCCCTGATCAGCGATATCAATACAGACCCCGACGGCAGCGAGGGCACCGTCTACGAGTTCGACTACACACCCCAGACGCCCTCATCACCATGGACACAAACGTCCGACTTCTACCCCAGCGGGGACACCACTGAGGAATTTGGGTGGTCGCTAGGGTTGTCGAACAACTCGGCTCTCGTCGGAACGTACTACGACGGCTACGCGTACGTCTTCTCTGCGCTCTCCGTGGATCCTTTGGGGTCCCCCGTCTTGGCCGACGCCTACGGCGGCGGAAGCCAGTCAGAGCCGTGCCAGTGCACCGGCACCGACAGCGCCAACCCGACCTCGCTCGACCCGGTGGACCTCGCCACGGGGGACTTCACCGAGTCGCACACCGACCTGAGTCTTCCCGGCGCAGGCGTCCCGCTCGCCTTCACCCGCACCTATGACGCCCAGGCCGCCCAGGCCGAAGTCACCAATGGCTCTGCGGACCCGCCTCTCGGCTACGGCTGGTCCGACAGCCTGGGCCTGAACGTGTCGTACGACTCGTCGACGCAGACGGCAACAGTCACCGAGGAAAACGGAGCGCAGACGACCTTCAACGAGTACGAGTCCGGGAGCGCCAACCCGTGGTGTTCGGGGTCGACCAACTTCTGCGCCAGCGCGCCGCGGATCGAGGCCACACTCAACCAGAACACCGGCGGGTCTTGGACCTACGTGCGTACGACCGGGTCGAGCGCGCAGGAGACCTTCACCTTCTCGTCAGGTGGTGCGCTGACCTCGATCGCGGATGCTACGGGCGACACCGTGTCATCCTCCTCCTACAGTCCGGGGACCGGACAGACCGTTTGCCCGAGCGGCGACACCTGCCAGGCCTGGACGAGCTCGGCCTCGGGCCGCCAATTGGTGCTCGCCACCGACAGCTCAGGTCAACTGGTCTCGGTCTTCGACCCTAACGCCGGCCAGAGTGCCAGTTTCTCGTACTCGGGCTCGGGGTGTTCGAGCTGGAGCGGGAGCGAGACCCCAGATCTGTGCTCGGTCACCGATCCGGGCGGGGTCACCAGCACGTTCACGTACGACTCGGCGAACTCAGCGGCGGACTTCGACTACGACATGCTCACCGAGACCCCTCCGGGGTCATCGGGCACCACCACCAACGTCTACAACACCGGGGGCCAGATCTCCCAGCAGACCGATCCATCCGGTGCGGTCACCACGCTGGCCTATTCGGGCACCAGTGCGTCTTTCGACGGTGGGACCACCACGGTCACGAGCTATCCAGACGGTACAGGCTCAGGGGAGCCCCAAGACAGCACCATCTACTCCTTCTCATCCAACGTGTTGGTCGCCGAGACCCAAGGCGCCACTGGCACCTCGCCGACGACCGAGACGTACCAGCGCGACCCGGTCTCATTGCTCTCGGACTCCGTCGCCGACGGAAACGGCAACTTCACGCAAAGTGCCTACCAGCTCTACGACGGAACAGGTGGAACCGAGATCTCCTCGGCCAACGTGCTCTCCTCGACCGATGCCATGGACAACACGACCCAGAACGTCTACAACGCTTTCAACGAGGCCTGGTGCACGGTCGACCCGGCGGAGACGGCCGACGGCGTGACCTGTCCGTCCTCACCCCCGACCTCACCGCCAGCTCCGGGGGCGAGCGACCCGGATCTCGGGGCCACCATCAACTTCTACAACTCCTCGGACCAACTGACAGCCACCACCGACACCCTCGGCAACACGACGACCTATTCGTACACCTCGGGGGTCTCGGGCGTCCCCAACGGCCTCATGTACTGCTCGGTCGACCCGGTCGACTATCAGGCCTCGGTCACCTGCCCCTCCTACGGCGCCACCCACGTGAGCGGCACCACGACCTCCACCTTCGACTCGGCCGGCGACACGCTGACCTCGACCAACGCGGACGGCGACACCACCACCAAAGTCTATGGCGTGAGCGGCCACCCGGGGTTGGTGTCGTCGAGCACCGATCCCGACGGCACCGTCACCTCCTACACCTACAATGGTGCCGGCCAGGTGCTGACCCAGACGGTCTCGTTCAACAGCTACTCGGCCACCACGGCCTATGCCTATGACTCCTACGGGCGCCAGTACTGCGAGGTCGACCCCAACGAGTACGCCCTAGGCGTGCGGTGCCCGAGCTCACCACCCTCGGCCTCGAGCCCGCCGGCCGACGTCACCTCGACCTTCTACGACGCCGACGGTCGGGTCATCCAGACCACCAGTCCGATCGGGGGCACCACCGTCACTGCCTACGACGATGCTGGCAACGTCTACTGCACGGTGACACCGGCGAACTACGCCTCCGGCACCCGTTGTCCGAGCTCGGAGCCGACGACGCCACCGACGGTCGGCAGCGATTCCTATCTCGGGGCCACGATCACCACGTACGACGCCAACGGTCGCGCCACCCAGGTGACCAACCCGCTGGGCGGCATCACGCTCAGCAGCTACGACGACGACAACAACGTCCTCCAGACCACCGTCGAGTCGAACAACTCGACGAGTGACCCCAACGTCGTCACCACCAACACCTACGACGCCGACGACCAGGTCACCTCCACCACGGTCGATTCCGGGTCCTCCCTGGCCTCGACCACCCAGAAGAGCTACGACCCCAACGGCAACGCGTACTGCAGCGTCTCGGCCAACGCCACCGCGGCTGGTTCCTCGACGTACCAGTGCCCGCCCTGGCAGGCCGCATGGATCGCCAGCCCGCCCAGCCCCTCCAGCCTGTACTCGAGCACCCCGACCTCGGCCCAGGCCGACAACGTGACCACGACGTTCTACAACGACGACGGCCAACAGGTCCAAAGCACCAACCCCGACGTCGAGACCACGGTCAACGCCATCGACGGTGACGGGCGGACCTATTGCTCGGTCGACCCCGTCAATTATGCGGACGCGGTCAGCTGTCCGGCCGAGGGCGCCACGCATGTCACCGGGACCAGCACCACCAGCTACGACGCGGCCGGACAGACACTGGCCACCACGGATCAGCTCGGTGACCTCACCAGCTACACCTACGACGCCGCCGGGCACGTGTTGACCACCACCGATCCCCGGGGCGAGGTCACCACGAACTGCTACTACGACGAGGACGCCACTGGCCAGTGTGCCCACAGCGCCCCGGCCACCGGTGGCTCGGGTGACGATCTGTACACGAGCACCACGCCGGCCACCACCGCCGACCCCAGCGGCGAGACCACGACCTCCACCTACTTCCCCGGGGGCCAGGCCGACACCACGGCGACGCCGGGTGCCACGGCGACCGCGGCCTACGACGCCGCCGGAGACCTTGTGTCCACCACCTACTCGGGCATCGCCAGCGGCTATGCCACCCCCACCAACACCTCGGACACCTACAACGTCGACGGGTCGGTCCACACGATGACCGACGCCACAGGCACGACCACCTACGGCTACGACGACCTGGGTGACGTCACGTCCCAGGCCCTCGTGGCCGCGGGCGGCTCCGGCCTCGCCAACGCCACCACCAGCTACACCTACTACACGACCGGCGTGTTGGCATCCCTCACGTATCCGGCCTACTCGGGCCACTCCGATCCGGTCGTCGACTACACCTACGACGGCACCGGTGCCATGGACAGCTCCACCGACTGGCTGGGCAACGAGGTCACCTACAGCCACGATGCCGACGGCAATCCGACCAATCAGGCCAACGACGTGTCCACCTCGAATCCGGGTGGCACCAGTTCCACGGCGCAGACCTACGATGCGGCGGACAACGCCACCTCGGCCGTCTCGAGCATCAAGCAGACGTGTGGGAGCTCTGAGACCCTGACCCAGTCGTTCAGCGGGTCTACCGGGAGCCGCAATCCTGACGGCCAGCTGACCTCTTCGACGAACTCGTACTCGGCGACGTGTTCGGGACAATCCACGTCAACGGCCGACTACTCCTACGACGCCGCCGGGCGGGTCACCTACCAGGGGACGACTGCCCAGGGTTCGTCGCCCGCCACGTTCGCCTACGACGCCTCGGGGGATCCGACCACGCTGACCTCTCACGCCAGTGCGGGCGGGAGCACCGACTCCTACACCCAGGCCTTCGACAACGCCGGTGAGGTGACCTCCCAGACCCCGGTCTCGGGTTCGGGCGGGTCCACCTCGACCTACAGCTACGACACGCTCGGGGCTCAGGTGTCCGCCGCCGCCGGTTCGACGAGCGACAGCTACGGCTACAACGGGGCGGGCCAGATGGTGTCGGCCACCACCCCCGCTGGGGCGACGACCTATCTCTACAACGGCGACGGGCTCGAGAGCGCGGCGACGGCCGAGGTGGGGGGCACCACCTGGAACGCCCCGGCCGACATCGACTCCACCTTGGCCATCGACGCCACCACCTGTGTCAGCTCCAGTTTCTGCGTGGCCGTCGGTGCCTCGGGCTATGCCACCGTCTACAACGGGACGAGCTGGTCGACCCCGGTCGACGCCGACTCGGCCCGCACCCTCGACGCCGTCAGCTGTGCCTCATCGAGCTTCTGCGTGGCCGTCGACACCTCGGGTTACGAGGTGACCTGGACCGGCTCGTCGTGGGGCAGTCCCTCCGACATCGACTCGAGCCGTTCGCTCAACAAGGTGGCGTGCCCATCGTCCACCTTGTGCTTCGCCGTGGGGTCTTCTGGCTATTTCGTCAAGTACACCGGCAGCTGGGCCAGCCCCGTCGACGGCGACTCCAACCGCAACATCGACGCCATCAGCTGTTCGAGTACCTCGTTCTGCGCCGCCGCGGATACCGTCGGCTACGTCTTGACCTACAACGGCTCGGTCTGGGGCGGCAACTCCGACGTCGACTCGAGCCGTGACATCGACGCGCTGAGCTGTGTCTCTTCGAGCCTCTGCGTGGCCGCCGACACCTCGGGCTACGCCCTGACCTACAACGGCACTTCCTGGGCCAGCGCCACCGACGTGGACTCGACCAGAGCCATCAAGGCGCTCGCCTGCCCGTCGAGCACCACGTGCGTGGCCGTCGACTCCTCGGGCTATGCCCTGACCTACAACGGCACCAGCTGGTCCAGCGCCACCGACGTCGACGGCTCTGCTGCTCTTGACGCCCTCAGCTGCGCCTCGTCCACCTTCTGCGTGGCCGCCGACACGAGCGGCAACGAGCTCACCTACAACGGCTCGGGCTGGTCGAGCGCGCAGGACATCGACGCCACCCGCTCGATCTCGTCGGTCTCGTGCCCGAGCACCACCTTCTGCGCCGCCGTCGACGGTTCGGGCTACGGGGTGCTTGCCATCGCCCCCTCCACCTGGAACGCCCCGGCCAACATCGACTCCACCTTGGCCATCGACGCCACCACCTGTGTCAGCTCCAGTTTCTGCGTGGCCGTCGGTGCCTCGGGCTATGCCACCGTCTACAACGGGAC
>DATNLP010000548.1:0-5368 GCA_035602795.1 Acidimicrobiales bacterium
GCGCCAACACGACCGGCGGCTGGAACGTCGGTGTGGGCGTGAACACGCTCACCGGCACAACGACGGGATCTTTCTACACCGCGATGGGCGCTTATGCCGGGCAAACGCTGGATCATAGTGCCGGAACTGGAATCAACGATACCGCCCTCGGCTCCGGCGCCGCGTTCTCTACTGGGACCCTCAGCAATGCCACAGCCGTTGGCTCGAATGCGGAGGTAACCGAGAGCAACGCGCTGGTGCTGGGCGCCATCACCGGCGTGAATGGCGGCACCAGTGTCAACGTCGGCATCGGCACGACTGCGCCGCAATACACACTCGATGTCCACGGGGGCGCCGGCAACTTCGCCGGAGGATTGATTCTTCCGGCTACGGGAACGTCCGCCACGTCGGGTTCGCCTTCCAATCCACTCGACCTGACAGCGTCGGCCTCCAACGGCACCGCCGCCAGCACGCAGACATTTCGCTGGCAGACCTTCAACGCCGACGGCCAAAGTCCCACGGCGAACCTGAACCTGCTCTTCGGATCCGCGGGCGCTACACCCGCTCCGACCGGGCTTTCCGTTGCGCCGAACGGAGTCGTGACCTTTGTCCCGACGCAGACGTTCCCCGGCGCGCAGGGTACGCAAGGACCTCCGGGGCCGCAGGGACCTCCGGGTGCAACTGGTCCACAGGGGCCACTTGGTCTGACGGGACCGGCCGGGCCGCAGGGACCACAAGGACCTGCGGGAGGAATCTCTCTGGCGGCAATGAGGGCTGCGCTCCTGCAGTGGTATCCCCAGACCTATTCAGTGGGGAGTTCTCCCCTTGGTGTGGCTTTCGACGGCACTAACATTTGGGTAGTCAACCAAGGCAGCAACAGCGTTACCAAGCTTTCGGCCAGCACCGGTGGGGTTGTGGGCACCTACTCGGTAGGTACCAGCCCGAGCGGCGTGGTCTTCGACGGTGCCAATATTTGGGTGACGAACTCCGCTGATGGCACTGTAACAGAGCTTGTTGCCAGTACTGGTGGGGTCGTGGGCACCTACTCTGTGGGCAGCTATCCCGTCGGTGTGGCCTTCGACGGAGCCGACCTCTGGGTGGCGAATGACGCTAGTAACAGCATCACCAAGCTCTTGGCCAGCACCGGCGCAGTTGTGGGCACCTACACTGTGGGGAACAATCCCGTCGGTGTGGCCTTCGACGGAGCCAACATCTAGGTGACGAACTTCAGTGACGGCACTGTCTCCAAGCTTCTGGCCAGCACCGGTGCAGTTGCGGGAACCTACACCGTGGGGAAGTATCCATACGGCGTGGCCTTCGACGGCCTCAACATCTGGGTGGCAAACAGCCAGGGCGGCACGGTTACCGAGCTGTTGGCCAGCACCGGTGCCGTCGTAGGCACCTACGGTGTGGTGCTAGCCCCCTATGGCGTGGCCTTCGACGGCACCAACATCTGGGTGACAGGTGTAGCCGGTGGTAGCAGTAACGGGACGGTTACTAAGCTGCTGGCCAGCACTGGCGCCATTTTGGCCTATTATCCCGTGGGATCAAATCCCTTAGGCCTAGCGTTCGACGGTACCAACATTTGGGTCTCAAATGGAAACAGCAACACCGTCACCCGGATTCCAGGCAACTGAGGGCCATTGGTCCACCGCCCCGCGGTCGACGACTCAGGGGGCGGCTGCGCACAACCAGTTACCAGCAACTCGGTGAGACTCAGACTTGTGCTTTCTGTCTGGTGTACGTGTTCGGCTTATACAAAAGTGTCCTGGCGAGTGAGTGCACTCGCCGCCTCCTTGCTCTGCACGGTGGAGGGACTTCTCAGTATCCATGCCGAACTATTTTTTTCTTTCCTGGTCTAATTCCTCGGGGAATTTCGCTTTAGGAGATGACGCGGAAATTCGGAGCCGCGGTACCAGAAACCATCAAGTCGGTTACGGGACTCCGGCTTTGCTTTTCGCTCCAAGGAGGCTGGTATGAAGCGCCACTCCCAGCAGAAGATGCCTCACAACATTGATCGCAACAACGTCACGCCATCCTACTTGCGCGCGCTGCGCGCCGCCGTGCAGGCCGCTCTATTGGTTCGCGGGAGCAAGACGGAACAAGAAAGACGCCAGCCACCACGACGGCCCAAGACCGCTGTTACCGAGGACATGAGTTCATCCATGACTGCATGGATAAACGAAACCCGCCGGGGGCAAGTCTCCCGCCGCCTTGCTCAGGCGCTCGCATCCATGCTTATTCTCGTTCCATTACCGATGACCGCGCAATCCAGCTCTGCTTCAGTCGCGTCGACGCGTGCGGTCCCCCTCATTGTTGAGCCCATCGACGAGAGCAATCGGGTTGTGCTTGCCGGCAACACTCGCGGCGAGGTCCGTCCCGAGTTCGACCGCGGTCCCGTCGACGACTCGTTTCCCATGAACGGGATGCAACTGCAGCTACGGCGCTCTCCCGAGCGCGAGCGGGCCGCTGAAGCGCTGGCCGACGAACTCCAGCGGAAGGGTTCGCCAAGATTTCACCACTGGCTCACGGTCGGTCAATACGCCGAGCAGTTCGGCGTGGCTCCGGAAGACATCGCGAAAATCAGCGAGTGGCTGCGCGCCCACGGCTTCACAGTTCACGCCCCCATCCCCAGCCGGATGAACATTGATTTCTCCGGCACTGCCGCTCAGGTGCGTGAAGCATTCGGCACAGAGATCCACGCCCTCGAGGTCAACGGCGAACATCACATCGCCAACGTGCGCAACCCTTCCATCCCCGCCGCCCTCGCGTCCGCCATCGAAGGCATCGTCTCCCTGAACGATTTTCGGCCGCGCCCAATGCTCGCGCCCAGGCCCCTGTACAACTTCACCTTGCCGGATGGCAACGCATACCAGGCTGTGGTGCCGGCGGATCTCGCGGCTATCTACCATTTTAATCCGCTCTTTTCGGCCGGGACCACGGGCCAGGGGCAGACCATTGCTCTGATCGAAGACAGCGACGTCTATAACCCCAACGATTGGGTGACGTTTCGCAGGAGGTTTGGGCTCGATATCTACAAGGGGGCGTCGCTGAATACGGTGCATCCTGGGGGCTGCACCGACCCCGGCATCAACGTCAATGGGGACGACCTCGAAGCAATCTTGGATACTGAGTGGGCCAGCGCCCGCGGCCTCGTGCCACCGATCATCAGCCTCAGCTATGAAGATTGCGAAGCCCAGAACGGCGCGGCGTCGAATGCAGCTTACAGGACGGCTTATCTGCAGGCCGTGCTCGAAGGCGTGTCGGTCGTAGTGGGAGCCGGAGACTCCGGCTCGGCCACATGCGACTCCGGCCCAACCCCTGCAATATCTGGAGTGGCCGTCAACGCCCTCGCCTCAACTCCCTACAACATCTCGATCGGGGGGAGCGATTTCGGCGATACCTACGCCGGCACAAATACCGATTATTGGTCGCCAACGAACGGCCCCAACTACCGCTCCGCCCTGAGCTATGTGCCCGAGATTCCCTGGAACTCCAGCTGCGCGAGCTCTCTGATTTCGAGCTTCGAGGGCTATGCGACCCCTTATGGAGCCAACGGGTTCTGCGCCAGCGCCTTTGGTGAGGAATTTCTCTTCCCCGCTGCTGGCGGCGGAGGGCCCAGCAACTGCGCCACTGGCGCTTCGGCAGGTGGCGTCAACGGCGCCACACCCTCCAATGGCACGTGCCAGGGCTGGAAAAAGCCGAACTGGCAGAGCGTGCTTGGGAACCCGCAGGATGGTGCTCGTGACCTGCCGGATGTCTCCATGTTCGCGTCCTCCGGGGTATGGGGACACCTTTATGTGTACTGCAACTCGGATCCGGCCACTGGCACCCCGTGTGGGGGAGCCCCGAGCTACTGGTCTTTGGGCGGAGGCACCTCGTTCGCGACGCCGATCATGGCCGGAGTGCAGGCCCTCGTGAACCAGGTTTGGGGCAGCCGACAAGGCAATCCGGCTCCGATCTACTACTCTCTCGCGAGGCAAGAGTACGGCACCCAAGGCAGTAACTCCTGCGAAAGCTGGGCCGCTGGTGGCCCCGCCTCAAACTGCACGTTCTACGATGTCACCGTAGGCGACAACGACGTTGACTGCATTGGTCCTTACAACTGCTACAACCCCGCCGCCAATGCGGAAGTCAGAGTGGGCGTACTCTCAGTGTCCGACAATTCGTACCAGCCAGCCTTTACCGCAGGCGTAGGCTGGGACTTCGCAACCGGCCTGGGCACCGTGAATGCCACAAATCTCGTTCTCAATCCAATTTGGGCGGAAGGCTGGTAACCCGTTACGCAAACGGTCCAACAAACCCAAATGAGATGAGGGCGCGACTCTCCGTGCCATTTGGCTCTCTGGGTTCAAATCACGCTATCTCAACTGTTGAAATATCTCGTGGGTGTTGAAAAAGTCCCTCAACAGAACGCCTTTTCATCTGCGGGTATGCCGTCGCCGGTTTTCTTGTCTCCGTTCGACTAAGTGGTGGCCGGCAGAACCGGTGTTGGCTGACCGAGGAAGCGCACCAGTCGCTTAATGTTCTGAGCTACCGCTGCATGGCGAGTTGACTTCTGTCGGCATCTTGGAGCCGATTTCGGCCACGGGCGGAATGCATTCTTAGAATGTTCGGAATTCCAACCGTGCCTGAAGGGCGATCATGCGGGGAGTGCTGTCGCCGCCCAAACCCACGCCAAGCAGCCCGGTCGGCGGAGAAGTTGTTGAGGTGAGCGCTCCGAATCCGGTTTGGGTGGACGGATTTCCTGGAATGCCAGCCTGCACAACACTTGGAAGGGCAAAATTCGGATGGTTGAAGACATCAAAAAACTGAGACTCAAACCGCAGCTTCACATGCTCGGTCAAGGGGAACCAGAACTCCAGAGGAAATCACAGCGATAGTCAGGACACTTTTTCCCTCAGCCACGAGGTGAGCCCCGCATCGAAAACCATCCTTGCCAGACGGTCAGGGCCGATCAGCACGACATTACTGTTGTCTATTTCTCCGACATCGCCGGAATGCCATACGAAAAACATCTTGTCATACGCATCGGAGTTCTTGAACCGTTCGAGATAGTCGTCAAGATCTTGTTTTCGGGCCGAGGACTTGATCTGCACAAAAGCCCTCTCCCCGGTCGTGGGCAACATGAGTTCGATGTCGACCGTCTTTTGTGTCTTGCCAACCTGCCCGGTGCGGCGCCATCCGCTGTTAGAAAAAACCAGATCGACGAGTAACTCGAAATCCTGCCACGGCAGCAAATGCATCAGCGGAATTATTTTGTGCACCATCTGATTCTCGGCCTGAGCTGCTTCATCGACCGCCGGCAGCAATTGACCGTTCAGTTTCTGCTTCAGATATTGGAACTCCTCGATCCCACAAATCGTTCCCCGGAACCCCTGCGTCTTCA
>DATNLP010000552.1:0-4482 GCA_035602795.1 Acidimicrobiales bacterium
CTGATTTCAGCCAAGCTCTGATGCAGATCGGAATCGGGGCCGAGGGACCGATCCGGGGACGGCGCGTCGCCGTGACCGGGCTCGGTGCGGTCACGTGCTGCGGCGTCGGGACCGACGCGCTGTGGGACGGGCTGTGCCACCCCTCGGTGGTGGGCGGCCACGTGCGTGGCTACGAGCCGGGCGACTTCTTCGGCCCGAAGGAGGCGCGCCAGCTCGACCGCTTCGCGCAACTCTCCATCGTATCGGCCGATCAGGCCGTGGCGGCCGCCGGCGACCTCGACGTCGACCTCGACCTGGCCAAGGCCGGGGTGGTGTTCGCCACCGGTGTCGGCGGCTTCGAGACGCTGGCCGACCAGGTCGGCGTCTACAACGAGCGGGGCGCGTCGCGCGTCTCACCACGGCTGGTGCCCATGATGATGGCCAACGCCGGCGCCGCGGGCATATCGATGCGCCTGGGCTGGCGCGGCCCGTGCGAGACCATCTGCACCGCGTGCGCCGCCGGCACCCACGCCATTGCGGCGGCGGCCCGCCTGGTCGCGACCGGGCGCTGTGAGGTGGCCATCGGCGGCGGGTCCGAGGCCAGCATGCACCCGGTGGCCATGGCGGCGTTCGCCAACATGACAGCGCTCTCCTCGTCGGGGAACTCACGTCCCTTCGACGCCAGGCGTGACGGCTTCGTCATGACGGAGGGTGCCGCCGCCCTGGTCCTCGAGGACTGGGACCGCGCCGTGGCCCGCGGCGCCACCATTTACGCCGAAGTGGCCGGCGCCGCCAGCACGTCGGACGCGCACCACATCACGGCTCCGGCTCCGGACGGGGCGGGTGCCGTCGCCTGCATGGAGCTGGCGCTGACCGACGCCGGGATCGAGCCGTCGGACGTGGGGCACATCAACGCCCACGGCACGTCGACGCCACTGAACGACCTGGCCGAGGCGCGGGCCATCAGCAAGGTCTTCGGCGAGACCGGCCCCTTGGTCACGTCGACCAAGGGCGTCACCGGCCACGGCCTGGCGGCCGCCGGCGCCATCGAGGCGGTGGCGGCGGTCCTGACCATCCAGCACGCGACGATCCCGCCCACGGCCGGCTACGAGGAGCCCGACCCCGAGATCACGATCCGCATCGTGCACGGGGAGCCGCAGCCCTGGGAGCCAACCGCCGTGCTGTCGAACTCCTTCGGCTTCGGCGGCCACAACGGCTGCCTGGTCCTGCTGCCTCCCGGCTGAGGTCAGCCACTAAGGTCGCTCGCTCCCCCGCGGCCGCCCGTGGCCGGCGGGCGGTCAGGGTGAGGTCCGAGGTCGCTGTCGCTCATGGGAAGGCTGCACACCTGGCTCGGCGCCGCTCGCCGGTCCCGTCGGGCCTGGGTGCTGGCCGCCGCCCTAGTGCTCGCCCTGGCCGGTGCCGGCGGGGCCCTTCTCGCCACCCGGACCCCGACTCCGGCTCCCCGCTCGCAAACCCCGTCGACCCGCGCCATCGCGCTGGGCGATTCGGTCCCCTACGGGCACGGCCTGCACAACCCCTACCTCACCCCGCAGGTGGGCCTGCCCGAAAGCTGGGTGTCGCAGGGACCGTCGGCGCTCGCCTACCCGAGCCGCGTGGCGGCCGCCCTCGGCCTGACCATGTCCGTGCGGGCGACCAATTGCGACCTGACCGGCGACCAGCTGGCCGTCAGTGGCGCCGTGGCCGACTCGGCGGACAACACGAGCCCCGACGGGCAGTGCCCGCACCCGCCCGGGCCGGCGCGCAACCTCAGTGACGAGATCACGGCGGCCGACCTGGCGCAGCACCCCGCCCGGCTGGTGCTCCTCCAGGACGGCGCCGACGACATCCGCTTCGCCTCCTGCCTGGAGCACGAGCTCGCCCGCGTGCCGGTGCTCGGCACCAATCTCGATATCGGGACGCAGTGCGTGGTGAACGGTGCCGTCACGCCGGCGCTGGCGGCCGAGTTGGCCGACGTGCGGGCCAGCCTGGCCCGGGCCATCGAGACCGTGGCCCCCCAAGCGGGTCGGGTGGTCGTCCTCGACTACTACCAGCCCATCCCGAGCCCGGCGCAGATCGGCGGTGGCGCTTCGGCGCCCACGCTGCACACCAACCTGGTCTGCGCCGGGTTGAAGGACGACCCGGGCCCGACCTACACCGCCGCCCAGGTGGTGCTGGGGGCGTTGAACACCGCCATCGCCGGCGCGGTGACCGACGCCCGGTCCGCCCACGTCACGAACGTCGTGCTGGTCGACCTGGCCTCGTCGTTCGACGGCCACGGGGTCTGCACGGCCGACCCCTGGGTGTTCTCGGGCGAGCCGGTGCCCGACACGACCCTGGCCGCCGTCGCCGAGCACGTGCTGGCCGCCAAGGCGTGCAACGAGACGAAGGTGCTGCATGGCGCCACGCCGTGCGCACCGCTCGTCGCCCAGGCGCAGCAGGCCGAGCAGCAGCTGACGGCGTACGTGTGGCGCGCCGTGCACCCGACGGCGACGGGACAGGCCGCCATCGCGACCGCGGTCTTGCATCAGTTGCACGGACGCGCCGCCTAAGCGGCGCGTCCCTCACACCTGGTCGATGGCCTCTCGCAGGGACGCCACGAAGGCGGCGGCGCCCTCGGGGCCTTCGCCCTCGAGCAGGCGGCGCACCAGGGCGGAGCCGACCACGACGCCGTCGGCCACCTGGCACACCTCGGCCGCCTGCTCTGGCGTGGAGACACCCACGCCGACGCACACCGGCATGTCCGTGTAGCGGCGGATGCGCTCCACCACGCCGGCGGCGTCGACGCTGACGTCTTGACGCTCCCCCGTCACCCCCATGCGCGCCACGGCGTAGACGAACCCCCGGGCCCGGGCGCAAATTCGTTCGACACGCTCGGCGGGGCTGGACGGTGCCACCAGCAGAACGGTGTCGATCCCCGCCGTGTCGGCCTCCTTCGCCCACGGCGCGATCTCCTCAATCGGCAGGTCCACCACAATGGCTCCGCTGACGCCGGCGGCGGCCAACGACCGGGCCATGCGTTTGTGCCCGGCCCGGAAGACCAGGTTGTAGTACGACATGACGGCCACCGGCACCGGGACCTCGGCCCGGGCGATGCCATCGAGCACCTGGTCGGGCACGGTGCCCCGGTTGAGCGCACGCAGCCCGGCCTCCTGGATCACCGGCCCGTCCATCATCGGGTCCGAGAACGGGATGCCGACCTCCACGGCGTCGGCTCCGGCCGTGACCACGGCCGCCAGTGTCTGGCCCCAGTCGTCGGTCATGCCCCCCATGAGGTAGGGGATCAGCAGCTTGCGGCCGTGCTCGCGGCGGGCCCGCAGCTCCTTCTCGAGGTCAGGCATGGCCACCGAGCTGGCGGCCGAAAATCTCGCGCACCTGGGCCACGTCCTTGTCACCCCTGCCCGACAGGGTGATGAGGACGCTGGAGTCCCGGGGCAGCGCATCCGTGCCGGCGGAACGGGCGACCCACGCCACCGCGTGCGCCGACTCGAGCGCCGGGATGATCCCCTCGGTGTGGCTCAGGAGGCGAAAAGCCTCGAGCACCTCGTCGTCGTTCGCCGTGGAGTACTCGGCTCGACCCGTCGCGGCCAAATGGGCGTGCTCGGGCCCGAGCCCCGGATAGTCCAGACCGGCCGAAATCGACTCGGCCTCCTCAATCTGGCCCGCCTCGTCCTGCAGCAGCCGCGAGCACATCCCGTGCAGGACGCCGGGGATGCCGTTGGTGATGGCCGCCCCGCCGGCCGCCTCCACCCCGACCAGCCGCGCCGGCGTGTCCACGAAGCCGGCGAAGGTCCCGGCGGCATTGGAGCCGCCGCCGATGCACGCCACCACGACGTCCGGGTCGGTCCCCAGCACCTCGCGGCATTGCTGGCGCGCCTCCTCACCGACCACGCGCTGGAACTGGCGCACCATGTAAGGGAACGGGTGCGGGCCCATCACCGATCCCAGGCAGTAGTGCGTCGTCTCCACGCTCGCTACCCATTCCCGCATGGCCTCGTTGACCGCGTCCTTCAGGGTGCGGCTGCCCGAGGTGACGGTGCGCACCTCGGCCCCCAACAGCTCCATGCGGAAGACGTTGAGCTCCTGGCGCTTCGTGTCCACCTCGCCCATGAACACCGTGCACTCCAAGCCGAAGAGCGCCGCCGCCGTGGCCGAGGCCACGCCGTGCTGGCCGGCTCCCGTCTCCGCGATCATGCGAGGCTTACCCATCCGCTTGGTCAGCAGCGCCTGACCCACCACGTTGTTGAGCTTGTGCGACCCGGTGTGCGCCAGGTCCTCGCGCTTGAGCAGCACCCGCACGCCGAGCCGCTCCGAAAGCCGCGTGCACTCGGTCACCGGCGTCGGCCGCCCGCCGTAATGGCGCAAGACCCCGTCCAACTCGGCGTGAAAGGCCGGGTCCTCCCAGGCGTCGTCGAACCACTTCTCGAGTTCGAGGCAGGCCGGCATGAGGGACTCGGGGACGAAACGGCCACCGAAGTCGCCGAAGCGGCCGTCGTCGTCCGGCCG
>DATNLP010000571.1:0-2902 GCA_035602795.1 Acidimicrobiales bacterium
CGAGCCTGTCGAGCCATAGAACGCAGCGTCGCCGTAGGAGAAGATGCCGCCGTCGGAGGCCACCAGCCAGTAGCCCTTGCCGTCGTGGGTGGCCGCCATCCCGACGATCGGCTTGTTGAGATGGAGGGAGCCGGCCGAGCCGTAGAACCCGGCGTCGCCGTAGTTGAAGATCCCCCCGTCGGAAGCGACGAGCCAGTAGCCACCTCCGTCGGGAGTGGCGGCCATGCCGACGATTGGTGCGTTCAGATGCATGCTCCCGGTCGAGCCGTGGAAGCTGGCGTTGCCGAAGTTGAAGATCCCCCCATCCGACCCCACTTCCCAGTACCCGTTTCCCCCCGACGTGGCGGCCATCGCCACGATCGGCGCGTTGAGGTGCTGGCCGCCCATGGAGCCGAGGAAAGGCTCACAGAACGAGAACAGGCCGCCGTCGGAAGCCACCAGGCGGTAGCCCAATTGGGTCGTCGTGCAGTTGACCGCCACGCCGAGCTGGCGGGCTTGCCCCGAGTCGGGGCTGATCTCGAGGCTCGACTCGTCGACCGCCTGAAAGGCGCTTCCCGGCACCGTCTTGAGCGCCTGAACCACCGCGAGGGGCCAGCTCTCCGAGTTGTCGCCCCAGAAATGCCAGTTAGGGCCGTTGTCGGCCAGGATCAACCCGTACGTCTGCAGGGCGCGCAGGACCACCTGGACCTGAGGCGAGTACGTCGAAATGTTGAAGCTCGCACTGAGGCGGAACCGGGCTCCCATCGGGGGGAGGTCCGGGTTGTCCGCCGATCCCTCCCCGGCGGTCGCCGGCCAGATGTACTGGGTGTCCGTGTCCACCGCCTGGACCCGGATGGCGTGGGTGATGGCGCCATCTTCCAATTCGTCGTAGCGCGCTATCCCCGGCAGGATCGGGAGGCCCGACGCGTCGACCGTCGCCAGGGAGGGCGAGCGCAAGGCGTCGGAGTTGAGGTTGTAGATGGCTCCATTGTCGGCGGTCGAGCCCGAAGCGCTGTAGTACGCCTTGTAGAGCTCGTAGTCGGTGCACGTGGACGGGTTGACCATGATGGCGTGCCGGTCGCCAGTGGCATCTTGGCCGCCTTCGATCCCCGTGCTGGAACTGAACGGGTACGGCCCCGGGTCATTGCCGGAAGAGCCGAACGTGATGTTCACGAGTGGCTGCGACGGCGACACCACCGTGATGGGCATGCCATAGGCCGAGCCCCAGACGAACTGCAGGTCGGTGGTGGAGGCGTCCATGGCGGACAGCCATTCAGCGCTGTACGGGGAGACCGGCAAGTTGTTGACGGGAGTGTTCCAGACGTTGTCGGCCGGGAACACCGGGCAATTGGGCGCGCCGGGTATCGGCGTGCCGGCCGACGCCACACCGGACGTGCCGCCGATCGTGAGGCCGAAACACAGCATTGGCGTGGCCACAAGCGCGACCACCATCGGTCCTTTTATCCGTCGTCTCACCAATGAGCCCTTCATGCCCGGACCGTAGTGCACCCGGGGGTGGTGATGCATTGACCACTTCAGCGCCGGGAGGGATACGTCACGCGGGTCCGAGCTTGCACAGCCATGACCTCTCGCAGCCCGTCCTCCTTGTCGCGCGATTCCAGCCGCGTGGACAGAACAAGGCCGTCCATCGAAGGCGGCTCGCGCGTGATTTCTTCTTAGCCGGGCGTTAATGCGGTCCGCGACGAGACGGGCCCGTTGCGCGCACCGACCAGCGACGGAGCGACCGGGCGAGCGCCGTACATTAAGCGCAGGTCAAGTGGGCCAAATCCGCATTGCAGCGGGCGTGTAGGTCCTTCTTACCATTTCGATCAAGAGCCCTCAGACCGCCTCCGATACGGCGAAGGATGACAAATAACGCGAGTAATCGCGCGGGACGGACAGGCCAATCCGTTTCGGTGGGACGCCTACCGATGGCCAAAATCCTTCCGCGTTTGCGGCACTCCCGTTTGCGTCCGCGAATGCTGGCCACCTTGGTGATCACAATCGTCGTCGGGTTGTCGACTCTGGTCCCGGCTCTTCTGACGTCGGGTTCGCACGCGGCCGCCACGTACTCCAGGCAGCCCGGGTTATGGCTCGCGGGGTCCGACGGTGGCGTCTTCTCGTACGGCGCGGCCGGCTACGACGGCTCCACGGCCGGGCGGTGGCTGAACAAGCCGATCGCTGGCATGGCAGCTACCCCGAACGGCGAGGGGTACTGGCTGGCGGCCTCCGACGGCGGCATCTTCAACTACGGCCATGCCGCGTTCTACGGCTCGACCGGCGGTCTCCACCTCAACAGGCCGATCGTGGCCATCGCGTCCACGCCTAACGGAAAGGGCTACTGGCTGGTGGCCTCCGACGGCGGCATCTTCTCGTTCGGTGACGCGGCCTTCTACGGCTCGACCGGTGGGTGGCGTCTCAACCAGCCGATCGCGGCCATGGCCTCGACGCCAGACGGCAAGGGCTACTGGCTGGTGGCCTCCGACGGCGGCATCTTCAACTACGGCGACGCCCGGTTCTACGGCTCGACCGGCGCCACGGCGCTCAGCAGCCCGATCACGGCGATGGCGCCCACCCCGAACGGGAAGGGCTACTGGCTCGTCTCCTCCAGCGGCGGGGTCTACGCGTACGGCGACGCCGGGTTCTACGGCAGTGGGGTCGGGCCGGACATGTCGGTCGTGGCCATTGCGGCCACCTCCGATGGACTGGGCTACTGGTTGGTGACCTCCAACGGCGCTGTCTTCCCATATGGCGACGCCACCTCGCTTGGCACGACCGCAGGCATGTCGCTCGCCAGGCCGGTCGTGGCTGCCGCAGCTGTCTCGGTCATGACTTCGAGCGTTGACCCGTCGACCACGACGACGCAGCCGCCTACCACGACCACGACGCGGCCACCCAGCACGACCACGACGACGCGGCCGCC
>DATNLP010000578.1:0-5548 GCA_035602795.1 Acidimicrobiales bacterium
GAAGAAGATGGCGACGATGATGGTGGCGACGCAGAACACGCCGGTGCCGCTCCAAGAAGGCCGGTAGGCGAGCTCGCGGCTCCGGAGCTGGCGGTGCCCGCGCAGGCGGGCCTGGGGCAGGAGCAACAGGGCCAGGAAGAGGATGATCGCCGGCACCGCGCTGTCGAACCCCTGGACGTAGGGGTTCTGGGGCAGGTAGGCCACTGAATAGGCGATGGAAAGGCCCAAAATGATCGCACCCAGGAAGGTCATCGGAATGGAGCGCAGGCGCCCGATGACCGACGCCGCGTACGCGTTGACGATGAGCAGCGTCAGCGCGGAGGCCGACAGGGTGAGGGTGGGGGCGATGAGGATCCCCGCCAGTGCGGCCAGCATGGAACCGATGATCCAGGCGTTGCGGGCGTTGGCAATGGCGCTCGACCCGTTGAGCGAAGTGAGCGTCCGGTCGTCGACGCTGGCCCGCATGGTGACGCCAATCCGCGTGCGGTAGAGGAACAGCCGCAGCCCGACGGCGACGACCAGGGCGAGGATCAAGACGGTCACGTCGTTGTAGGAGATCCTGACCGACCCCAGGACCAAGGTGTCGTTGTTGAAGAGTGGCGGCAGTGCCCGATAGGTCGTGGGATTCCAGATCCATTGCGCCAGACCCAGGAACATGAGCGCGATGGCCAGCGTGACGACCAGTTTGGATGCCTCCGAGACCCCCTCGAGCCGGCGCATCACCCCCGCTTCGATCACGATGCCGATGACGGGCGCCACCACGAAGAGGCAGACGAGCATGGACACGAGCGCCGGCCAGCCCCAGCCGATGCTCATCTGCCAATAGGTGAAGGCGCAGACCATCCCGATGGCCCCGTGTGCCCAATTGAAGATGCCGGTCGTGGTGTAGGTGAGGGTGAGGCCGCTCGCCGTTATCGCGTAGATGCCCGATGCGGCCAGTCCGCCGATGGTGAAGATGATGAAGTCATGCACGGCGGTCCCCCGACAGAGTGATCAATCGCCTGCCAGGGCAAGACTACGCAATTTGTACCCACCTGCGGCGGCCGGCCGGGCCCGTGCTCATAAGGCGTTCAGTGCCTGCTGCTGCTGGGCGGTCAGTTGCACGACGTTCTTGGGGTTGCAGTTCCAGATGGACTGCGTGGGCTTGGTGATGGCCTTGTCGTAGGCGATCCCCTTTGCACTGAGCTTCAGGATGGCGAAGCACGGTGAGGGCTGGGGGTCCTTGTTGGAGAGCGTCAAGCTGGGAATCGGCGCCTCAATGCCGCCGGCATCCCAGTTCTTCACCGCAGCGGCGTTGTTCAGCACGCACGTCACCGTGAGGTTGGCGCCACAGGCCGAGGCCGCCTTGGCCCACAGGAGCCACGCCTCGGCCCCCTCCTCGTCGTCGAAGTCGATGGTGTCGCCCTTGGCGTAGGTGTGCATGGTCTTGACGAGCTGCTCGGTTGAGGGGTTCTGCGCGGCCAGCGAGATGGGCCACCACGACGTCTCGACGTAGACCGGCGGCAGGCTGGGGTTGGCGGCCACGGCCTGCTGTGTCTGGGTGTTGGCGAACTGGGTCCCCAGCAAGATGAAGGCGGGGTGGTAGCCGGCGGTGGTCATCGCCTGGGCGAAGGGGGTGAAGGCGTCGGTGTCCGCGGGCCACAGAGCCTCGACACCCTTGCTCTGGTAGTCCTCGACATAGGGCGCCCAGTTCTCCACCGTGACCGGGGGCTCGAGGAAGTCGGCGACCTTCCAGCCCTGCGCCTCGGCGCCGAACTCGTACTTCGTTTCGGGCTCGAGGACGGATGGCGTGTCGGACCCACCCATGCCGGCCTCCTTGACCGCCTGCGGGTACGCCTTGGCGAGCGCCCCGAACCATCCCGCGGTCACCGAGTCCGTGTTGATGCCGCTCGGGTCGACCTGGTCGGTGGCCAGATCGGAGGCGTTGGAGACGACGTAGCCGCTGATCTGGCCGAGCCCGCACTGCTCACGGATGGGGACGGACGGCTGGTCGAGGGCCATGCCGCCGCCGACCGCCATGAAGTCGCTCTGGCAGGCCGCGGTTGCCTGCTGCGCGGCGTTGAACAGCGCGGCGTCACGGTTGTCGATCACGATTTTGCGACCGTTGATGCCTCCCGAGGCGTTGCACCAGTCGGCGAACGCCTGAGCCTGCTGGGGGAATTCAGCCTCGAGTCCGGGCTCGATGGTGTTGGCGGCGTCGTTGAACACGGCGATGTTGATCGTCTTCGAGCCCACCCCCCGCACCGAGGAGGCGCCGCCGGGTCCCGGTTCGCAGATCTTGCCGACCCCGGGCCAGGTGCCGTTGGTGGGAGCGCTCGACGACAAGGTCGCGCTGGCCGACGTCGCCGCGGCCGCGGTGGTCGACGAGAGCGCGACGTACGTACCGGCGACCATCAAGGTCGCCATCGCTATAGGCAGCGCCGACTTTCGAAGCTCGGCTAGTCCCTGAAAGAACATCCTCACACCCTCCCCAGAGCGGCTTGCAATCGAGTCATTCAATCAGCACCCCGACCAAAGCGGGGGTCGGGCCGCAGTGGCGAGGCGAGGCGAGGCAAGATGCACAGAACTGGACCTCCCTGCTGATACCCCCGGAACTGCGATTGAATATTGTATATACGAGATGTGGGATGGCGCAACAGCATCCATGAGGCCTGTCTCGTCTGCCCCCCGGCAGTGGTGGCGCCGTTGAGCAGGCAGGATGGCGATGAGGAGGAGCGACATGGATCTCGGACTTGCGGACGCGCGCGTCCTCGTAGCTGGCGGCTCGCGGGGTATGGGTCGGGCCGCCGCCGAGGCCTTTGCGCGTGAAGGTGCCCGCGTGGCGGTGCTCGCCCGTTCCGGCGAGGCGCTCGATGAGACGATCACCGCCTTGCAGTCGGCTGGGAGCCCCGAGGGCCTGCCCTTGTTGGCGGACCTCACGAGCCTGACCGAGGTCAACGCCGCACTCGACCTTCTCGGCCAGCGGTGGGACGGGCTGGAGGTCCTCGTGAACGCGGCGGGACCAGTGGACGTCGGGATTGGGCCGTTTGAGCATCTCGACGACGACGAGTGGCACGCCACCTTCGACATCGGAGTGTTGAGCGCGGTCCGCACGATTCGGCGCGCCCTCCCACTGCTCCGCCGCGGGTCGTTCGCTCGGATCGTCAACGTCTCGGCTCACTCGACCAAGCGGCAAGGCCCGGACCTGGTCGCCTACACCGCAGCCAAGGCGGCACTGACCAGTCTCACGAAGAACCTGTCACAGTCGCTCGCGCCCGAAGGCATCCTCGTCAACACCGTCTCGCCCGGCTCGTTCCTCTCCGAAGGGATGCGGGGATATCTGCGTTCCCTCCCCCCGGATCGTGAAGTGGACGCCGACAGCCTCACGGATGCCATGCGCGTCATTGCCGAGGACTTTGGCCACCCCGCCTACCTCGGGCGTGCCGGCAGCCCGACCGAGATCGGTCCTGTCATCGCGTTCCTCGCTTCGCGCTTGAACAGCTACATGACCGGGGCCGATGTCAACGTCGACGGTGGGTCCGACTTCACCTGAGACCACCGGCGATCACGCACCGCGACGCTTCTTCTTCCCAGCTCACGAACGATCACGCCGTCGGGTCCGGTTACGGGCGAACGGTGCTCGGTATCTCGACGAATCCCCGTCGACGCCGGAATCGCCAGCGTCCGGCCTCGCGCACGAGGTCGTCCTCGTGATGGCCCACCATGCCCACGAACGGGGCACCGTCCTCATCGCGGTTCATGACCGTCCACATCACACGGGCGACGGCCTGGTCCCCGTCGAGAGTGACCATGGGGCTCGTGATGAGATGGAGGGAGCCGGCTCCACCGACGCGGGTCATCATCGTCTCGATCTCCCGCCGCCCCTTGGCCCGGCCGAGCGGCCCGAGCAGGAGCTCACCGTCCTCGGCGAAGAGCTGGGCATAGGCGGCATAGTCACCGAGGTCGAGGAGGTACCCGTAGTCGACGAAGAGCTGGCGGATCTCTTCGAGGTCCTCGAGACGCCGCAAGCGGGCTTCGTGGCGAGATTCGGTCTCTGTCATGGTTCCTCCGGTTGGATTCGTCGGACTCTTCAGGGGGACGGCGTCTGCCCAGTCCCTCAGCGGGTCACCAACCCGCCATCGGCGTGGACCACGGTGCCGGTCACATAGCTCGAGGCATCGCTGGCGAGGAAGAGTGCCGGGCCTACCATTTCGTAGGCGTGCGCAACCCGTCGCATCAGGCACGCGGCGGCCATGTTCGAGGTAGCCACCGGTCCCGTCTGGCGCACCATGTCGGTGTCGACCGATCCGGGTGCGATGGCGTTGACTCGAATGCCGTCGGGAGCCAGTCCGGCGGCGAGCGCCTTGGTGTACGCGACCATGGCCGACTTGGCGGCGGCGTAGTGGGCGACCGTCGCCGAGAACAGCCAGGCGCCGGCCGAGACCAAGTTGATGACCGATGCATGCTCGGACGCTCGCAGGTAGGGGAGGGCCTCTTGGACCAAGAAGATCGGGCCCTTGACATTGACCTCGATCGACTTGGTGAAACCGGCCTCCGAAAAGCTGCCGATGGGCTCGGCCAGGGCATTCGCGGCATTGTTGACAATGACGTCGATCCCGCCGAACCGGTCCCCGGCGGCAGCCACCAGGGCCCGCACGTCGCTCAACGATCCCATGTGGCACGCAATGCCCACGGCGTCGATGCCCGCAGCACAGAGTTCCTCCTGCGTGGCCGCACAGGCCTCAGGCTTTCGACTGGCGACGACCACCCGAGCCCCGGCACGGCCGAACCCTTCCGCGATGGCGCGTCCGATCCCGCGCGTACCTCCCGTGACGAGGGCCACCCGGCCGTCGAGACGGAAGAGCCGAGTGACGTCGACCGTCCCGGCGTGCTCCACCACCCCGATGCCGTCCATCTCCCCGGTGCGATCGGTCACGATCCCGGTGTGCACTCCGTCATGGGCAGCTCTCCTCTCTCGTCGGCTCCGGATCGGATCCGATGGTGGCGGCTTGGTCGCCCACGCCAGATTGAATATTATATTGTTTCGGTGTCCGGTCAGACGATGGTGCGCGCACGCACACCCCCGTCGTCCTCGCGACTCGTGACGCACTCGCGAGTGGGTGTGGTGACGTTGTCGGCCTTTGCTATGTTCGGCCGATGAGCAGCCTGGTCGTCCCCGACGATCTCGGTACGATCGCCTACGTCGTGCGTGGGCACGTCGCGTACGTCACACTGAATCGACCGGAAGTGCACAACGCGTTCAACGAGCGGATGCAAGACGAGCTTGCGTCGTTGTGGCGTCACATCAGACTCGACGATGACGTGCGGGTCGTCGTCTTGACTGGTGCTGGGGACCGGGCCTTCTGCACCGGGATCGATCGCGGAGACATACCGACTGATGAGTTCGACCCCTTCACCTACGACGATCCCGGGCAGCGGATCGGCCCGAAGGGCCAAGGGCTGTGGAAGCCGGTCATCGCCGCGGTGAACGGCATGGCCTGCGGCGGTGCCTTCTACCTCCTCGGCGAGAGCGACATCATCATTGCGGCCGAGAGCGCCACCTTCTTCG
>DATNLP010000574.1:0-2543 GCA_035602795.1 Acidimicrobiales bacterium
GGGGGTCGGACCGGCCTGGGCCAGGGTGCTGCCGCCCAGCTCCCGGACGGGCAGCGCCAACAGGAGCAGCAGGACGGCGACCAGGGTCGCCACGGCGGCCATGACCGCCCGGCGGCGGCGCACCAGGGGGGAAGGTGCGAGCCGCGCCGGCCGGTCCGGCAAGGCGTACAGCCGGGGGCGGCACGCCTCGAACTCGAGCTCAAATGCGACCGACATGGCGTCCTCCTCTTCCGAACACCTGTTCGCTTCCGTGATATTGGACCACGAACACCTGTTCGCTGTCAACCGGGAGGGCGAACAGGAGTTCGGGCATGCCGGACACCGTACGGACGGGGTGTGACAGCGGAATTCCTACTTACTTGACAAACTTTATGGATTTAGTCAGGATTAGCCACGAGAACCCCATCCTTCACCCCTCCGGAGGCACGAACGCCATGACCACGACCACCCACATCCAGCTCGACATCGCCCCTCTCTCGGGCACCATCGGGGCCGAGATACGGGGCCTCGACCTGCATCAGAGCATCGACGCCGAGACGCTGACCGCGGTCCGCCAGGCCCTGCTCGACTACAAGGTGATCTTCTTCCCGGGCGCCCACCTGGACCCGCCCGAGCACAAGGCGTTCGCGTCGCTCTTCGGTCCCATCACCGAGGCTCACCCGGTCATCCCGGGCATCGAGGACCACAAGGAGGTCTTCGAGATCGACTACACCAGGGCGCGCGAGCTGTACAAGGCGTCCAAGAGGGCCTCCGAGTACGGCGACCGGGAGCGTTGGCACACCGACGTGACCTTCGTGGAGGAGCCACCGCTCGGCTCCATCCTCAACGCCATCGTCATCCCGCCCGCCGGCGGCGACACCTTGTGGGCCGACACCCAGGCCGCCTACGAGGGCCTGTCCGAGCCGATCCGCGGCCTGGTCGACGGGCTGACCGCCGTGCACGACGGCAACAAGTCCTTCGGTCAGATCCTGGCCACCCTCGGCCAGGGCGAGTGGAACGGCGAGACCTTCACCGAGCTGGTCTCGGTCGAGCACCCGGTCGTGCGCACCCACCCCGAAACCGGACGCAAGAACCTCTTCGTGAACCCCGGCTTCACCAAATACGTCAAGGGCCTCACGGCCAAGGAGAGCGACGCGCTCCTGGCCTTCCTCTACGACCACATGACGACGCCGGAATACGTCGTGCGCTACCGCTGGGAGGAGGGCGACCTCGGCTTCTGGGACAACCGCACGACCATGCACTACGCCATCGGCGACTACGGCGACGCCCACCGCGTCATCCAGCGCGTGACGATCAAGGGCGACCGCCCCTTCTGACCGGCCGCCGCCCCGGCTCCTGCTCCACTCCCCCCGGCGGCCTCCGCCGGCTCATCTTGAGGAACGACATGCACACCCCTGGTCCGACACGCCCTTGGCGCAATGATTCCCACACCCGCCGCCTCGTGACCGCGGCGCTGTTACTCGCCGGCCTGGCCGTCGCGCTCCCCGCCGGCGCCGCCTCGGCGCGCACGACCAAGACGGTCTCGCTGGCCGGCGTCACCATTACCTTCGGCGACCAACTGAAGGGCATACAGACCGTCTTCGCGGCAACCGATGCCCTCAAGGGCGCGCCGTACACGGTCGACTGGGCCAACTTCGTGGGCGGCCCGCCGGTCATCGCGGCCGAGACGAGCGGGTCCGTCGACCTCGGCTTCATGGCCGAGACGCCGACCGTCTTCGCCCAAGCGGCCGGTGACCCGGTCAAGGTGGTTGCAGCCACCCTCGGGGACAACCCGAAGGTCTCGCCCTACGACATCGTGGTGCCGACCGGCTCGCCCATCAAGAGCCTGGCCCAGCTGCGCGGGCATTCCGTCGCCGTGCAAGAGGGGACGGTCGAGCAGTACTTTCTCGTCCAGGAGCTGGCCAAGGCGCACATCCCCTACGGCGCCGTACAGATCGACAACCTCACCGTAACGGACGCCTCGACCGCGGTGGCGAACGGCCAGGTCGACGCCGCCGTGATCACCCAGCCTCTCACCGGCCTCGACCAGTCGACGGGCAAGATCACCGTGCTGGCCACCGGCGCCGGGGTATCGGAGACGATCGGCTACCTCACCGCGAGCGACGCCGCGCTGGCCAACCCGCAGAAGGCGGCCGCCCTCAGCGACTTCATCCAGCGCTACTACCGGGCGGAGGCGCAGCTGAAGAAGAATCCGCTGCTCGCCGCGGAGACTTATGTAAAGACCTACGGCGTGCCGCTCGCCGTGGCCAAGGAGGCGGTGGCGTCGGACCAGGTGGTGGGCACGCCCATCACGCCTGCGATCATCAGCTACCAGCAGAACGAAGCGAACACGTTCCAGAAGCTGGGCCTCGTCGCGAGCACGCTGAACGTCAAACAGATCTTCGACCTGCCGTTCAACCAGTCGCTGGCCAAGCAGGCGGGCCTGACGTCGTGACGCTGCAGGCCGCACGCACCGGTCTGGTTCCCGTCACGCCTACCCCCCAGGGCGCGGCGGGAACCGCCGCCGCCGCCCCGGGGCCGGATCCCCTGCCGGCCCCGGACGC
>DATNLP010000591.1:0-5497 GCA_035602795.1 Acidimicrobiales bacterium
TTCCCGGCCCGCGACACCTACCACCGGATGGTGGCCGCCTTCCGTGACTCCGGCTTCGAGCTGTGCGCGGACCTCTGCGCGGTCGACTACCTGACGCACCCGGGACGGACGCTGCCCGACGGGGTCGAGGCCGAGCGCTTCGAGGTGGTCGTCAACCTGCTGTCGCTCTCCGTGCGCCAGCGCGTGCGCATCCGTGTGCAGGTGCCCGAGGGCGCCCCCGAGGTCGACAGCATCACCGACCTCTACCCGGGGGCCGACGCCATGGAGCGTGAGGCCTACGACCTGCTCGGCATCCTCTTCACCGGTCACCCCGACATGACGCGCATCCTCATGCCCGAGGATTGGGAAGGCCACCCGTTGCGCAAGGACTACGGCGTGGGGCGCGTGCCGGTCCAGTTCAAGGAAGCACCGGGGCCGCGGTGACCGACCACGACAACGACGACGTCGTGCACGAAGAGCTCGGCCACGCCGGCGGTCTCGAGCCTGAGCCCGAGGACGTCGAGCTCGGCCTCGAGACGACGGAGAAGGCGCACCGTGAAGCCGAGGAGGACCGCTGGTTCCAGAGCGAGACCTCCGAGGGCGCCCAGGAGCTGCTGCCGCGGGGGACCACCACGGCGGGCGAGCTGCGCCAGGAGGTGGGCGCCGTGCTGCGCCTGCCCGAGGGTGGCTACGTCGACGCGGGCGACATCGACATCGAGCGGCGCGACGACCAGACGATGATCATCAACATGGGTCCCCAGCACCCCTCCACCCACGGGGTGCTACGCCTGATGCTCGAGCTCGACGGCGAGACGGTGCTGCGCACCAAGCCGATCATCGGCTACCTGCACACGGGCATGGAGAAGACGGGCGAGGAGCTCACCTACGTCACGGGAGCCACCAATACGACCCGGATGGACTACCTGTCGCCCATCGCCAACGAGCTGGTGTTCTGCATGGCCACCGAAGCGCTGCTCGGTGTCGAGCTCCCGCCGCGCGCCATATGGATCCGCATGCTCATGGCCGAGCTCAACCGTATGTCGTCGCACTTGATCTGGATGGCCACCAACGGTATGGACCTCGGTTCCACGTCCATGATGATCTACGGCTTCCGCGAGCGCGAGATGATCCTGGCCTTCTTCGAGAAGACGACCGGCCAGCGCATGAACCACAACTTCATCCGCCCCGGGGGCGTGGCGGCCGACCTGCCCGATGGATGGCAGGACGACATCGAGATCATCTGCGAGACGATCCTGGCCCGCACCTACGAGTACGACGAGCTTCTCACCGGCCAGCCGATCTTTCGCGACCGCACCGAGGCCGTGGGCAACATCTCGGCTGAGGAGGCGCTTGCGCTCGGGGTGACCGGTCCGATCCTGCGCTCCACCGGGGTGCCGTGGGACCTACGGCGCACCATGCCGTACCTGGCCTACGACAAGCTCGACTTCGACGTCATCGTGGGCAGCTACGGCGACAACTTCGACCGCTACTCCGTGCGCCTCAACGAAATTCGTGAATCCATCCGCATGGTCGGACAGATCGCCGAAATGATGCCGCCGGGCGACTACCGGGTGCAGGACCGCAAGGTCACCCCACCACCGCGCGCCCGCATCGACGAGAGCATGGAGGCGCTGATCCACCACTTCAAGATCTTCACCGAGGGCTTCCGCGTGCCCGAAGGCGAGGTCTACGTCGCCATCGAGTCGCCCCGCGGCGAGCTGGGCTGCTACCTGGTCTCCGACGGGACCTCGAAGCCCTACCGCCTGCACATTCGGGCCCCCAGCTTCGTCAACCTGCAGGCTCTCCCGCTGCTGCTGCGCGGCGGCCTCATGGCCGACGCCGTGGCCGTCATCTCCTCGGTCGACCCCATCATGGGCGAGGTCGACCGGTGAGCCACCTCAACGCCGACATCACCGAGCGGGCCAAGGCGCTGGTGGCGCTCTACCCCCACCCGCGTTCGGCGCTCATCCCGCTCTGCCACCTGGCCCAGGAGCAGGACGGCTGGCTTCGTCCCGAGGCCATCACCGAGATCGCCGAGCTGTGTGGCGTGACCGAGGCCGAGGCACGGGGCACGGCCACCTTCTACGACATGCTGCACGTCGAGCCCGTCGGCACCTACGTGCTGTCGGTCTGCACGAACATCGCCTGCATGCTCGGTGGCGCGCTCGAGCTGCTCGAGCACGCCCAGTCGTCCCTCGGGGTCCGGGCCGGCGGGACGACGCCCGACGGCGTCTTCACGCTGCACGAAGCCGAGTGCCTGGCCGACTGCGACCGCACGCCCTGCGTGCAGGTCAACCACCGCTACGTGGGCGCGCAGACGCCCGAGAGCTTCGACCAGCTGCTCGACGACCTGCGCGCCGGCCGGCTGGCCGACAGCGTGCCGCCCCACGGCACGCTGGTGCGCGTGCGCCGCAGCAGCGGGCTGCAGGTCGACCCCCAACTCATCGTGCGCGAACGGGCGGCGGCCGCCGAGGCCCAGACCGCCCGCGCCGGCCAGGCGGCGGAGAAGGCCTGAGCCCATGGCCATCACGGACGCCCCCAAAATCATTACGTCGCGCCTCGGCTACGACGACAGCTACACCATTGAGCGCTACCTGGCCAGCGGCGGCTACGAGGCGCTGCGTAAGGCGCTGAGCATGACGCCCGAGGCGGTGGCGGCCGAGGTCGACGCGGCCAGCCTGCTCGGGCGGGGCGGCGCCGGCTTCCCAGCCGGGCGCAAGTGGTCGATGCTGCGCAAGAACCCGCTGACCTATCTCGTCATCAACGGCGACGAGTCGGAGCCGGCGACCTTCAAGGACCACATGCTCATAGAGGGCGACCCGCACCAGATCCTCGAGGGCGTGCTGATCTCGGCCTACGCCCTCCAGGTCAGCCAGGCCTTCATCTACCTGCGCGGCGAGTTCGCCCTCGGGCTCGAGCGCCTGCAGCAGGCCCTCAACGAGGCCTACGCGCACGGCGCGGTAGGCGCGGACATCTTCGGTTCGGGCTTCAGCCTCGACGTGGTGGTGCACCCCGGTGCCGGGGCCTACATCTGCGGCGAGGAGACGGCGCTGCTCGAGTCACTCGAGGGCAAGCGCGGCTTCCCGCGCATCAAGCCGCCGAATTTCCCGGCCGCCATCGGCCTCTACGGCGAGCCCACCGTGGTCAACAACGTCGAGACGATGGCCAACATCCCCTGGATCATCACCAACGGCGGTGCGGCCTTTGCCGCACTGGGGGCCGGCCGCTCGACGGGCACCCGCCTGTTCGCCCTGGCCGGCCACGTGCGCAACCCCGGCAACTACGAGCTCGAGATGGTCAAGACCACCTTCCGGGACCTGATCTACGCCCCGGTGCTGGGCGGGGGTATCCGCAGCTCCAACAAGCTCAAGGCCTTCATCCCCGGGGGGGTCTCCGCGCCGTGGTTCGGCCCGGACCAGGTCGACCTGCCTCTGGGCCAGGACGAGGTGGGCGACGCCGGCTCCATGCTCGGCTCGGGTTCGGTCGTCGTCATGGACTCGGCCACCTGCATGGTGCGCGCCTCCTGGCGCATCACCAAGTTCTTCAGCCGGGAGTCGTGCGGCCAGTGCACCCCGTGTCGCGAGGGCGCGGGCTGGCTCGAGCGCATCCTGTTCCGAATTGAGAACGGCGCCGGGCGCGAGGAAGATCTGGACCTCCTCATGGACCTGTGCGACAACATCTCCCCGGGCGTGAACTGGCCGCCACAGCAGACCACCATCTGCGTGCTGGGCCCATCCATCCCGTCGTCCATCGCGTCGGGTATCCGTATGTTCCGCGACGAGTTCCTGGTGCACGTCAAGGACGGGGGGTGTCCCTTTGACTGACACGGCGAAGACCGACCAGGCGACCGAGGAGCTCACCTTCACCCTGGACGGCCGCTCGGTGACGGCGGCCAAGGGCGAGCTGCTCATCGCCGCGGCCGAACGGGCCGGCACTTACATCCCACGCTTCTGCTACCACCCGCGCATGGACCCCGTCGGCATGTGCCGCATGTGCCTGGTCGACGTGGAGGGGCCGCGCGGCGCCACGCTGACGCCCGCCTGCTTCGTGCAGGTCAACGACGGCATGGTGGTCGACACCGCCAACGAGCGGGTCAGGAAGGCCCAGGACGGGGTGTTGGAGTTCCTGCTGGCCAACCACCCGCTCGACTGCCCGGTGTGCGACAAGGGTGGCGAGTGCCCGCTGCAGGACCAGACGCTGGCCTACGGGCCGGGCGAGTCCCGCTTCATTGAGGAGAAGCGCCACTTCGAGAAGCCGATCGCCATCAGTGACCTCGTGCTCCTCGACCGCGAGCGCTGCATCCAGTGCGCACGTTGCACCCGCTTCGCGGCCGAGGTGGCGGGCGAAGCACAGATCGACTTCTCCGGGCGTGGCGAGGCGGTCGAGGTGGCGACGTTCCCGACCCAGCCGTTCGAGTCCTACTTCAGCGGCAACACCGTGCAGATCTGCCCGGTGGGTGCGCTGACGGCGACGCCCTACCGATTCACCGCGCGTCCCTGGGACCTCGATCAGGTCGAGTCCACCTGCACCACCTGCGCCGTCGGCTGCCGGGTGGCCGTGCAGTCGTCGCAGAACCGCCTGACCCGGCTGCTCGGCATCGACACCGAGCCGGTGAACCACGGCTGGCTGTGCGACAAGGGCCGCTTCGCCTACGAGTCGGTCAACGGCGACGAGGTCGAGTCGGGTCCGCTGCCCGCCGAACTGGAGGGGGAGAACGTCGACGTCGCTCCGGCCACCGCCTCGCAGGTGGTGAGCCTGGGCGTGGCCCGGGGCCAGTTCCTGGGCGAGGCGCAGGAGACGGGGCGCTTCGAACACGGCCGCCTGGTCGAGCCGCGCCTCCGCAAGGAGGGCGAGCTGGTCCCGGTCAGCTGGAGCGAGGCGCTGACGGCGGCGGCGGCGGGGATCAGCCGGGCCAAGGAGGCCGGCGGCGCCGGCGCGGTGGCCCTCATCGGCGGCGCCCGCCTGACCAACGAGTCGGCCTACGCCTGGGCCAAGCTGGCCAAGGGCGTCATCGGTACCGATTCGGTCGACGCCCAGCTGGGCGACGGCCTGCCGGCCGACCTCGTGCTCGGCCTGCCCCGGGCCACCATCGACCAAGCGGCGCACGCACCCGTCCTGATCAGCCTCGCCGGTGACCTGCGCGAGGAGCTGCCCGTCCTCTTCCTGCGCCTTCGTGCGGCCGTCGAGGGCGCCACCGAGCTCATCGAGATCTCGCCCACGCCGACCGCGCTCAGTCCGCTGGCCGCCGTCCGCCTGCCCATCCGGCCGGGCGACGCGCCGCTGGTGGCTCGGGCCCTCACCGGCGACGAGGCCGCCGCCACCGCCCTCGGCTCGCACCACGAGGGCAGCGCGCTGGCGCCCGACGCGCTCGACCAGGCGCGGCGGCTGCTGGCGACCCGTCCGGGCGGCGAGGGCGTGGTCGTGGTGGCCGGCCGGCCCTCCTACGCCGAGTCGGGCGAGGTGGTGGCCGCGGCCGTCCGCATTCTGGCCGACGCTCTGCCCAAGGCGACCTTCCTGC
>DATNLP010000593.1:0-4760 GCA_035602795.1 Acidimicrobiales bacterium
GCGGTGACGAGCTCCTGCGCCGTCATTTGGAAGCAGCCGTCGCCGTCGATGGCCCAGACGGTGCGGTCCGGCCGCCCCACCTTGGCCCCGATGGCGGCGGGCACGGCGAAGCCCATGGTGCCGGCGCCGCCCGAGTTGACCCATGTGTAGGGGTGCTCGAACTTCCAGTACTGCGAGGCCCACATCTGGTGCTGGCCCACACCGGCCACGACGATGGTGTCCTCGCCCGCCGCGTCCCGCAGCTGCTCGACCACGTTCTGGGGCTTGATCGCCCCGCCGTCGTCGTCGGAATAGTGGAGCGGGAAGCGCTCCTGCCAGTCGCGGATCTGCGCCCACCACGGGTCCAGGTCCTGCGTCAACGGCCGCCCGTCGTTGCCACGGGCGTCGAGGGCCAGCAGCAGCTCCTCGATCACCAGCCGGCAGTCCCCGGCGATGCCCACGTCGGGCACGCGCACCTTGCCCAGCTCGGCCGGGTCGATGTCGACATGGATGACTTTGGCCTCGGGCGCGAACGCGCTGATTTTGCCGGTGACCCGGTCGTCGAAACGGGCCCCCAGGTTGATGAGGAGGTCGCTGCGCTGCATGGCCGTCACCGCGGTGTAGTGCCCGTGCATGCCGGGCATGCCCAGCGCCTGCGGGTGCGAGTCGGGGAAGGCGCCCCGCGCCATCAGCGTGGTGACGACGGGGATGCCGGAGCGATCCGCCAGCACCCGCAGCGCTTCGGACGCCCGCGCCTTGAGCACGCCGCCGCCCACGTAGAACACCGGCCGGTGCGCTGCGCCGATGAGCTCGGCCGCCTGCCCGACCAGCACGGGGTCGCCGAAGGTCACCGGGTGGTAGCCCGGCAGGTCGAGCTCGTCGACCGACGACGGCCAGTACCACTCCATGGGCGCGTTCGAGATGTCCTTGGGCAGGTCGATGAGCACCGGGCCCGGCCGCCCGGTGGTGGCGACATGGAACGCCGCGGCCACCACCCGGGGGATGTCGTCCGCGTTCTTGATCAGCCAGTTGTGCTTGGTGATGCCCATGGTGACGCCGGTGATGTCGCACTCCTGGAAGGCGTCGGTGCCGATGGCGGGCGTCGCCACCTGTCCCGACACCACAATGAGCGGGGTCGAGTCCATGTAGGCGTTGGCCAACGGCGTCACCACGTTGGTCGCCCCCGGGCCGCTCGTCACCATGGCCACCCCCGGCTTGCCGGTCACCATGGCGTAGCCCTCGGCCATGTGCCCCGCCCCCTGCTCGTGGCGCACCAGGATGTGGCGGATCGACGAGTCGATGATCGGGTCGTACACGGGCAGGATGGCCCCACCGGGCAGGCCGAACATGACGTCGACGCCCTGCATCTCGAGGCTCTTTATGAGGGCCTGCGCCCCTGTCATTTTCATCGCTGCTCCCCTGGTCATGTGTGGTCGGTCGATTCGGTCCGGAAATTGAAACGACCCCCCGGTGCGGGAGGTCGAACGGCGCGCAATGTGCAGTGGGCGCGCCGTTACGTTACGAGTACCAGAATCTGCGGACGGCGGCCTAGTGCGTGCATGAGGTCTTCATTGTGGCATGGCCGCCGGCCCTGGACAACCCCGACCCCCTCCGGCGGGCTCTCGTCGCTCCCCCGGGGCGGCCGGTCAGACCGCTGCCGGCGTCGCCATGCCACCGCCGAGAAGGGCGGGGAGCGCCGTCGCCCGCATCCGCGCCAGCACTCGGTCGGTTACCGGCACGGCGTCCGGGTGGACGCCGCCGTTGCCCTCGGCGGCCTTTCGCCAGGCAGCGGCTCGCCGCTCCAGGAGGTCGGGGTCGTCGAACTGCCTGCAGTCGAGGCGATCGGTGTTCAGGTCGACCACAATGGTGTCGCCGTTCTCCACCAGGGCGATCGGTCCCCCGAGGATGGCTTCGGGCGCCACGTGGCCGATGACCAGGCCGACCGATCCTCCCGAGAAGCGTGCGTCGGTCATCAACGCGATCGTGATGTGGCGCTGTCGGCACAGCGCGGTGATCCGCGAAGTCGGGTCGAGCAGTTCGGGCATCCCGGGTGCGCCCCTCGGCCCCTCGTAGCGGATCACCACCATGTCGTTGTCCTCGAAGCGGTCGGGGTGCTGGTCGAGCGCCTCGATGAGGGAGCGCTCGCCGTTGAACACGCGGGCGCGGCCGGTGAAGATGCCGTCCTTGACGCCCCCTTCGACGCCGGCCACCTTGAGGATGGCCCCGCCACCGGGGGCGAGGTTGCCGCGCAGCAGGCGCAGTCCGCCGGTGTCCTTGAAGGGTTGGGCGACCCGGTAGATCACGTCCTCATCCGGAGGCGGCGGGGCCAGTCGTCGTAGCTGTTCGGCCAGCGTCTCGCCGGTGCAGGTCAGGGCAGCGCCGTCGAGGAACCCGGCGTCCAGGAGCTCCTGGACGATGACCTGGAGCCCGCCCTTGTCGTCGACGTCCACCATCGAGAAGTCCCCGAAGGGTCGCATGTTGACCAGCACCGGCAAGCGCCGGGCCAGCTGGTTGAACTCGTCCTGGCTGAGGACGTCCCGCCACAGGTCGATGCCCGCGGCCCGGGCGATCTCGACGCTGTGCAGCACCACGTTGGTGGAACCGCCCATGGCGATGGCGACCGTCATGGCGTTGCGCAGCGACGCCGGCGTGACGATGTGACGCGGGCGGATGCCCCGCTCTGTCATGGTCACCAGGCAGTCCACCAGCTGGTCGGGGAACTCGGTCATCCGGCGCGGGTCGTCAGAGGTCGGGGACACCATGTGCAGCGGTTCCAGGCCGAGCACGGCGATGAAGGTCTGCATCGTGTTGTAGGTGAACATGCCCCCGCAGCTGCCCTGTCCTGGGCAGGCGTTGAGGGCGTACCGGGCGCGGACCTCGGCGTCCTGGTCCACCACCTGGAACGCCGACACCAGATCGATCCGGGCCCCGGTGTCCGGGTCGATCCCGGGCCTGATCGGGCCGTCGGAGAGGATGACCGCGGGTGTGTCGTTCTCGAGCACGGCGGCCAGCGTCCCGACGGGGGGCTTGTCGCACGCCACGACGGCCACCAACCCGGCCACGCCGTTCGCCGCCAGGTGCACGTCGGCGACGTCGTGGACCAGCTCCCGGCCGACGAGGGAGAACCGCATCTGAGGCGTGCCGTTGAGTTGACCGTCCGAGACGCCCAGCGTGAACGCGGGCGGTATCAACCGGACGGCCAGGTCGTCTTTCGCAATGCGGCGCGACAGCGCGGCCTGCACCGCCTCCACCTTCGCCGGGACGCCCAGGTAGCACTGACTGTCGCCGAGGTTGCCGATCACCGCCCACACCGGGTCGTGGATCTTGCCGACGTCCTGACCGAGGAACGCGGCCGTACCGACCCTTTGCACGTCGCGCCCGGGATTGAGGGATACGAAGGTGCCCAGTGGCTCCGATGTCATGGCGGATCAGCATACGGCTGCCGCCGCGCCGCTCAGGCGGGCGACGGGAGCGGGGTGGGCGCGACCTCCACACCGATCTTCGGGAGCGAGCGGTCCATCCAGCGGGGCATCCACCAGTTGACCGGCCCGAGCAGCTCCATGATCGACGGCACCAGCACCATGCGGACCAGCGTGGCGTCGACCAGGACCGCCGTGGCCAGGCCGAGTCCGAAGACCTTCAGGATGTGGAGCGGATCCTTGATCACGAACGAGGCGAAGACGCAGAACATGATGGCCGCCGCCGCCGTGATGATGCGGCCCGTGATCGCCAAACCGTCGGCCACGGCCGTCGAGTTCTCGTGCGTCCGCAGCCACTCCTCTCGGATGCGCGACAGCAAGAACACCTCGTAGTCCATCGACAGCCCGAAGAGCACGACGAAGAGCGCCACCGGGATCCACGGGTCGATCGGACCCGTCTCGCCGATGCCGATGACGCGGCCGGCCCAGCCCCACTGGAACACCGCCACCATCACGCCGTACGCCGCGCCGACACTGAGCAGGTTCATGATGACGGCCTTGAGGGGCAGCACCAGGGACCGGAACACCATCATCAGGAGGAGGAAGGACAGGACCAGGACGGCACCGATCACGAGGAACAGCCGGTGGCCCAGGAAGTTGGCGGCGTCGATGGAGGCGGCCGTCTCGCCGCCCACCTGCGCGTTCACGGCGGTCCCCGCCACGACCGGCGGGATCACCTCGTTGCGCAGCGTCTGCACCAGCTGCTCGGTCTGCGACGACTGGGGCGACGTCGTCGGGTACACGACGATGACCGCCCCGGTGTCGGACGCGTTGAACTCGGCTGGCGTCACGAAGGCGACGCCGTCGTGGTGCGCCGCCAGCGTGTCCTGGAGCCGGTTGACGGTGCCGACGTCAGAAGGTCCCTGCATGTCCGCCGCGACGACGAGCGGTCCGTTGAACCCGGGCCCGAACCCCTGCGCCAGGAGGTCGTAGGCCTGGCGCGTGGTGAGGGAGGTGGGGTCGTTGCTGGCGTCCGTGAAGGCCAGTCGCATGCTGAACATCGGGAGCGCCAGAGCGACCAATATGACGACGGCGACGGTTCCGGTCAGCCAGGCCCGTCGCTGCACGTAGCGACTCCAGCGGTGCCAGAAACCGTTCTCCGGCGGCGGGCCGCCGTTTTGCAACAGCCTCGGCAGGTGCAGCTTGTCGATGGCGCCACCGGCGAACCCGAGCATCGCCGGCAACAACGTCAGGGCCGCCAGGAGCACCATCAGCACCGCGGCGATGCAGGCGGTGGCCAGGCCGATCATGTAGGCCTGCCCGATCAGGTAGAGGCCGAACAGCGAAATCACGACCGTGCTG
>DATNLP010000601.1:0-3146 GCA_035602795.1 Acidimicrobiales bacterium
CAGCACGGCCTCCAGGGCGGAGTGCAGGGCGCTCGCGGCCGCCTTCAGCAGGTACCCCAGTGATGTGTCCAGCTCGATTCCGGGCTCGCCTTGACTCATGTCAGTAGTCTGACATACAGTGGGTGTGTCAGAAGACTGACATACCATGAGGAGGCAAGAATCGTGGCCGTCACCGGACCCGACTTCATTTCACTGCAGGTGCGCGACCTGGAGCGTTCCGCCGCTTTCTACGAGCAGTACCTGGGGCTGAAGCGCTCCGACGCAGGACCGCCGCACGCCGTCGTGTTCGGCACCAAGCCGATCGCCTTCGCGCTGCGCGATCTCGTGCCTGGCGTCGATCTTGACGTGGTTCCGCAGCCCGGGATCGGAGCTGCCATCTGGCTGCACGCCACTGACGTGCAGGCCATCCACGACGCCCTGGTCACTGCCGGTAGGACGATCGTGTCTGCCCCGATCGACGGTCCCTTCGGGCGCACCTTCACTTTCGCCGACCCCGATGGCTACCAGATCACCCTTCACGACCGTGGCTGAGCCGACCATCCTCGTCTTCGGGGCAACCGGCGCTCTGGGGGGCCACGTCCTTGAGGGACTGATCGCCCGGGGAGTCGCCCCGGCGACGGTGACGGCCGCAGGCCGAAACCCCAGCCGGCTCGCGGAGCTGGGCAAGTCCGGTTTCGCCACGGCAAAAATTGACATGTCGGACTCGGCCCGCGTCGCTGACGTCGTCGCTGGACACCGCCGGGTCGTCCTGATCTCCGGTGGAGACCCGAACCGCCTCGACCAACACACGGCCGTGATCAAAGCCGCCACGAAGGCTCAGGTCGAGCACGTCTACTACACGAGCGGACTACGAGCCAACGACGTCCGATTCGAGATCGGCGCAGACCACAAAGCCACCGAGGACGCGCTGATTGCCTCCGGTGTCACCTGCACGATTCTTCGGAACGGGTGGTACATCGAGAACTACATCCAGGCCATGGCCGGGCCCCGCTACACCGGGATTCTGGCGGCGGCAGTGGGCGATGCCGTCATGGCGCCCGCTAGCCGGAGGGATCTCGCCGACGCTCTTGCAGCCGTCGTCATGACCGACGGCCACGACAACGTGACCTATAACCTCTCGGGCGACACCGACTTCACCTACGCGGACATCGTGCAGGCCATGTCCATCGTCCTGGAGCGCGAAGTCTCCTACACCCCGGTCACCCCCGACGAACTACGCTCGATGCTGGTGGGCTCAGGGATGGGTGAGGCGATGGCCGGATTCTTGGTCAGCTTGGACGAATCCATTGCCGCTGGCATGTTCGCCAAGGCCGGCGACGACCTCACCCGCCTGATCGCACGCCCGACGACGACGCTGGTTGACGGACTAACAGGCCGATGACACGCGGAGAAGGGGCGGACCTGCCGTCGAACGACACGCCGTCGGCCCCCTCCGAGGGCCGGTGATTCTGGATCAACACCGTGAGCCTGGACCATGTCGAAGGAGCCATCGAAGGCGGCTTCACGCAAGCCGACCACGGAGCGAACACGCGCCTGCATCGACCACGGCCGGGCGACCTGATGGTCTTCTACTCACCACGCACAAACCTGCACGGCGGGATCCCTGTGCGCCAGTTCACCGCCCTCGCCACCGTCACCGGCAACAAGCCCTACCAGGTCAAGCTCAGCAAGGACTTCCAGCCCTGGCGGCTCGCCGTCCAGTTCCACCCCTGCACTCGTATCGACGCAAGACCCCTGGTCGATCAACTCTCCTTCGTCAAGGATCCAAGCCACTGGGGGCTCCCGTTCCGCCGCGGACTCTTCACCATCCCCCAGGATGACTTCTCGCTCATTTCGGACTGGATGAGACCCGTCGGACCATCGGTTGCCCCGTAGCTGCATCCTGCAGAATCCGTAGCTCCAGCTTCGGCGAGGAGTATGGCCCGGGCCGGGTCGGCTGGCGAACTCGCGGATCAGGCGGCGGGTGCCAGCAATGCATCACCGTCGGCCAGGGTGCGGATCGCCGCCAGGAGTTCCTCGGGAGCGGTGTCCTTGAGCAGGAACCCGCTGGCGCCGGCCCGCAGCGCTCGGTAGACGTAGTCGTCCAGGTCGAAGGTGGTCAGCATGAGGACCCGCGCTGCGGCGGTGTCCGGGTCGGTGGTGATGGCCCGGGTGGCCTCGATGCCGTCGAGGACCGGCATCCGGACGTCCATCAGGACCACGTCGGGGTGGTGCTGGCGGACCAGGGCGACGGCTTCGGCGCCGTCCGCGGCCTCGCCCACCACTTTCATGCCGGACGCCGCCCCGACCATGACCACGAAGCCGCCGCGCACCAGAGCCTGGTCGTCGGCGATCACGACGCTGATCGTCATGGGGCACCGTCGCTGACGTCGCTGCTGCGGGGGTCGGTCGTGGGGATGCTGGCCTTGACGCGGAACCCGGCGGCCGGTTCCATGCCGGCATCTTCAGCCGACCCCGCAACTGTAGGGAGCCAGTGGGCCATTCCTGGTAATTGGTCGTTGCGCTGGGTGATCGATAGGCATTTGACGCTGTCCCGGGAATTTTGCCCGACATAACTTCGCGTCGTGCTCTTCGGCATCGGCCCGGCCGGCACCCGTTACGGCCGCCCGGCCCCAACGCGACGTCAGGCGCTCCGGCGTGGTCGCCCGGCGGGAGCGGGGGTCCGGGGATCTGATACTTGCTGGCGCTCGGCGGTCACTGCGGCGTTCGAAGTACCTGCCCAGTTCAGCGTTTGTGATCCGTCACCCGCCGGGGTCTGGGCGATGGATGCGAGGAGGCGTAGCTTCTCATCGCTCTCGCTGCCCTGATCGGCGTAGTAGAGGACCAGGAGCACGTCGTCGACCGGGAGCTTGTCCCTGTGCAGGCGCAGCTCGCCGACGACGGGATGGTTCACGGTGGTGGTGCCGCCTTCGAGGCTGCGGACGTCGTGGCGCGCCCAGAGAGTCCGGAACCGCTCGCTCGACAGGGCGAGCTCGCCCACCAGTTCCACGAATCGCGGGCTGTCGATGTCGTCGCCGATGGACTTCCTGAAGGCGGCGATGAATCCTTCCGCGGAGCGCGTCCAGTCCTGCTGGAACGCCTGCTCCTCGGGATCGAGGAGCAGCGACCGGAGCCGGTTGTACCCGGGCTGAAGGCGCGGGGAGAGC
>DATNLP010000608.1:0-11156 GCA_035602795.1 Acidimicrobiales bacterium
GGCGGCCCCGCCGCCGCGCAGGGTCAACAAGACGTCGTGCTTGCGCTCCTCGATCTCCCACTCCGAGACCCGGTCCCACGACATGTGCTGGATGGGCCGGCCCGGCCGCTGGATGTCGATCCCCTCGGCCGAGAGCATGAGGTCGAACAGATCGTCGTTCTGACGTCGCCTCGTCAGAATCGAGACGTCCTGGATCGTCGTCGTCGCCGTGGCGGTCACCGGCTCAGCCACCGGACCGGGCCAGTTCGCGCAGGGCGCGGTACCCGATCAGGGTCGCCCCCGCCTCGGCGAGCGACCGGCGGACGCCGTCCTCACCGCAGATCATGCGATGGTCGTCGACCCGGGACTCCCAGTCGTCGCTGGCCAGGGAGCGCAGCTCGGCGCTGTCGACGGCCGGGTGCAGGAGCAACTCCGTGACGCCGGGCTTCAAGGTCGGGATGTCCTCTTCGAACAGGGCTCGCGAGCCGACGCCCCCGCCGTAGCGGACGTGGTCCGTGAACACGGCGCCCTCCTCGGCCGCCAGGGCGCGGGCCGGAAAGCCGATGAAGCGCTCCAGGCCCGTGCTCACCATGCGCAGGGGCAACCGGAACTCGAGCGCCAGGTCGAGGTAGACGTCGAAGAACTCCGGCCGCATTTGCAGCGTGCCCATGTGGGAGTCGAGGTGGCTGACGTCGAAGCCCCAGAGAATGGCCCGCTCGATCTGGGCCCGGCACTCGCGCCGGACCTCGTCCAGGTCGGCGTGGTCCCACACGTCCTCGACGGTCTGGGGGAACCCGCCGTCGCCGCCGAGCAGGGAGGGCGCGTAGGTGATCGGCCCCCAGCGGTAGAGCGGGTACTCGGCGTTGAGCGTCAGGTGCACGCCGACGTCCTCGCCCCGGTAGCGACCGCTGGCCTCCCGCGCCCAGGGGCACGGGACCATGAGGGTGGCGCTGGTGACCGTCCCCGTGGCCAGGCACTCGAACACGCCCACGTTGGCCGAGTGGCACGAGCCCAGATCGTCGGCGTTGATGATGACCAGCTTGGCGTCGGCGGAATAACCGAGTCGTTGCGCCAGGTTCGGCTCAGCCATCACTTCTCGCTCCTCGGGCTACGTCGGCGTCCTGGGCGCGGGCGTCCGCCGCAATCTCCTGCTGGAAAGCCTCCATTCTGGCAGCCAGCTCCGGGTCGCCCAGGGCCAGGATGCGCACGGCGAGTAGCCCGGCGTTGCGGGCCCCGTTGACCGCCATCGTCGCCACGGGCACGCCCTTGGGCATCTGGACGATCGAGAGGAGGCTGTCCAGGCCGTCGAGCTGGGACAAAGCGACCGGGACGCCGATCACCGGCAGGGGCGTGACCGAGGCCAACATCCCGGGCAGGTGGGCGGCGCCGCCGGCTCCCGCGATGAGCACGCGCAGGCCGCGGCCCGCCGCCTCGTGGCCGAAGGCGATCATGTCACGGGGGGTGCGGTGGGCCGAGACAACCCGCACCTCGTGCGGGACCCCGAAGCGCTCGAGCATCTCGACGGCTCCCTGCATGACCGGGAGGTCGGAGGAGCTGCCCATGACCACGGCCACCACGGGCGCGGAGGCCGCCATCACCGTGCCACCCCGCCCGGCAGGTCGAGCTGGCGGGGCACCGGGGTGCCCAGGGCGAGCGCGGCCGACCACGCACTAGCCCGCACGTCCTCGGCATCCCGCCCACAGACCGTCACGTGCCCCAGTTTGCGTCCTGGTCTGGGCCCCTTGCCATACAGATGCACGTGGGCGCCCCCCACGGCCAGCCCACCGGCCAGCAGAGCGGCGGGGTCCTCGCCGGCGTCACCACCGAAGACGTTGACGCTGGCCACGCACGGGTGCGCCAGGGCGGTCGCCCCCAGAGGCAGGTCCAGCACGCCCCGCAGATGGTTCTCGAACTGGGAGGTGACCGACCCCTCTATCGTCCAGTGCCCCGAATTGTGCGGCCGGGTCGCCACCTCGTTGACCAGGAGCCGGCCGGCCGTCCAGAAGAGCTCGATGGCCATCACCCCCGTGGCCCCGACCAGGTCGGCCACCTGATGACCCAGGGCAGCCGCCTCCTCGACGACGGCCCGGGGCAGCCGGCCCGGCACCAGCACCTCGCGGCAGACCCCGCCGATCTGGGCGGTCTCGACCGCCGGCCAGGCGACCGACTCGCCCGAGGGGCGCCGGGCCACCTGGACGGCCAGCTCGGCCTCCAGCGGCACCAGCTCCTCCACCACGATGCGCCCGGCGATGTCGGACAGCACGGCCTCGGCCTCGGCCTGGTCCTGCACCGGCCAGACGCCCTTGCCGTCGTAGCCGCCGCGGGCGGCCTTGAGCATGACCGGCCAGCCGTGGGCCGAGGCGAACTTGGCCACGTCGTCGGCGGCGTCGGGTCCCGGCTCGATCACGGCGTAGGCGGGGACGGGGATGCCGGCCTCGTCGAGCACGGTGCGCATGTGCGCCTTGTCGACGGCGAACTCCAGGGTGGCCGGTCCGGGCCGCACCGCCGTCCCCTCCGCCACCAATTCGAGCAGCAGGTCGAGGTCGACCTGCTCGTGGTCGAACGTCACCACGCCGCAACGCTCGGCCAGCGCGCGCAACGCCGCCCGGTCGGAGGCCGCGCCCACGACAACCTCGGCCGCCACGGCGCAGGCGGCGTCGTCGACGCGCTCGGCCAGCACGGCCATGGACAGGCCGAGCGCGCTGGCGGCTTCGCCGGCCATGCGTGCCAGCTGGCCGGCCCCGACGAACCCGACATCGTGGGCGCTCAGCTCACTCGCCTCCGCGCGCGGATTCGCCTAGACAGTGGAGCTGCGGGCACACCGGCAGACTACGTGAGGAGGACGGCGGCTCATGGCAGAGGCACTGCGCATCGGGAGCATGATCGAGACGGACCGGCCCATCACCGACATCGTGGGGCAGGTGCGCCGCCTGGCCGACGCCGGCTTCGCCCACGCCTTCGCCAGCCAGATCTTCGGTCTGGACGCCTTGACGCTGCTGGCGGCGGTCGGGGCGGAGGTACCTGGGATCGAGCTGGGGACGGGCGTGGTGCCCGTGCAGGCGCGCCATCCGATGATGCTGGCCCAGCAGGCGCTGACGGTGCAGGCGCTGACGGGCGACCGGCTGTTGCTCGGCATCGGGCTGTCGCACCAGGTCGTCGTCGAGAGCATGTGGGGCATGAGCTACGCCAAGCCGGGCTCGTACATGCGCGAGTACCTCGCCTCGCTCATGCCGCTGCTGCACGGGGAGGCCGTGCACAGCTCCGGCGAGCAGGTGACCACGCACGCCTTCGCCCCGCTCAACATCCGCGGCGTGAGCGCGCCGCCCGTGCTGGTGGCCGCGCTCGGTCCGGCCATGTTGAAGCTGACCGGCACCGTGGCCGACGGCACCATCACCTGGATGACCGGGACCAAGACGATCGGCTCGCACATCTCGCCGAGCATCCGCGCCGCCGCCGAGGCGGCGGGCCGGCCCGAGCCCCGGGTGGTGGTGGCCCTGCCCGTCGCGGTGACCAACGACGTCGAGACCGCCAAGGAGCGGGTCAACACGCTCTTCTCCATCTACCCGAATCTGCCCTCGTATCGAGCCATGCTGGACAAGGAGGGGGCCGACGCGGCGGCCGACATCGGGTTCATCGGCGACGAGGAGAGCGTGGTGGCGTCCATCGGCAAGTTGGCCGAGGCGGGGGCCACCGACTTCGTGGCCGGCATCGTCGGCGACGAGGCCGAACGGGCCCGGGGTTTCAACCTGCTGAGCGAGCTGGCGCGCGCCTGACGCGGCCGCCTGTGCTCAGCGGAAGAGCTTCGTGTACTTGAACTCGTTCAGGTCGGGCTGCGCGCCGAAGAGGTCGATCACGCCCTCAATGGTGCGTCGGGCCAGCGCGGCGTCCCCCATGGGGCGGCTCATGAGGCGGACGAAAACGGCCTGACCGTCGACCACGAAGGTGGGCACGCCGAAGGCCTCCCATTCGCCGACCGCCTGTTCGTGCGCAGCACGGATCTCCTTGAAGGGCGCCCCGGTCTGGACCTCGGCCAGCACCTCGGTGCCGGGCACGCCGACCCCGTCCAGCACGCCGACGACGACATCGTCCTCGCGCAGGTCGAGGCCCTCGTCGTGTCTCGCCGCGAACAGCGCGACGTGAGCGGGGAGGAAAAGCTCGGGGTACTGGTCGCGTACCACCACACCGGCGGCCAGTGCCGTCAGGTCGGGCGCCTTGTCCGGGTCGTCCCACACCGGGGTCCCGCCCTCGGGCACATGGACCTGGCTCAACGAGAAGGGGAGAAACGTGACATCCCAGTCGGCCCCGTCGGCCAGGGCGGCCGCCAGGTGCTCATGGGCGTTGCGGGCGAAGGGACAGCGATAGTCCCAGTTGACGGAAAAGGGCTTCACAGCTTCTTCAACACGACGGTGCCGCGGCCCATTCCCTTCCCTAGCACCCGCCTGCGCCGGCGCCCCGGTGTCCGGGTGCCCGGGGCGACCAGGTCAACCAGTGGCCGCAGGCCCAGCCCGAGCACGGAGCCGATGGCGGCGCCGCCGATGACATCGGTCGGGTGGTGGGCCCGCAGGTGCACCCGGCTGGCCGCCACCGCCGAGGCGAACCCGACGTTGGCCATGGTCTGGGCGTCGGTGTCGGCCAGCAGGTAGGCGGTGCAGAAGGCGGCCAGGGTGTGGCCGCTCGGGAAGCTGCTGCTCGTCGGAGTGCGGACCGAGGCGTCGAGGTGGTCGCCCGGCCGCTGGCGCTCGACGGACGCCTTCGCCGCCCGGCTCACGAGCAACGACGAGAAACCGGCCGCACCGAGGGCGACGACGGCGCGGCGGCGGTCCGGGCCCTTCCGCCGCATCTTGATCAGGCCCAGGAGGACCCAGATCAGCCCGTAGTCGGCCAGGTTGGAGACGGCGGCCGCGGCGGCGTCGACCCGGGCGTTGCCCCGCAGCGGCTCGAAGGCGGCGTCGACCGCATCGTCGATACTGCCCATGGTCGTCACCGTCACGCCGCGGCGAACGCGGGGCAGGCCGACTTGAACGCGCAGTAGTTGCACAGGGGCCCGACCTGGGGCCGGAAGTCCTCGGTGTCGCAGGCCCGCTCAATGGCCGACCACACGGCCACGGTGCGCCGGCGCTGCCCCCGGATGGTCTGTGCCGTCGCCGCCGTGGAGATGGCGACGGGCTCGCGCAGGTGCAGCAGCCGCACCTCGGCCGGCGGGCGGCCGAGCGCGCTCTCGCACAGCAGGGCGTAGGTCTGGACGCCGACCAGGCTGCTGCGCTCGTAGCGCTCGGAGGGCGCCCGGCCGGTCTTGTAGTCGACCACCACCAGGCTGCCGTCGTCGTTCACGTCGAGCCGGTCGATCTTGCCCCGCAGCCGCATGCCGTCCACGACCGTCTCCACGCCGAGCTCGACCGCGACCGTCCGCACGTCGTTGGGGTCCTCCAAGGAGAAGTAGTTGTCGACGAGCGCCCCGGCGTCGGCCAGGAACCCGGCCGCCTCGTCAGGCGGTAACTGCAGCTGTGCGAACTCCTCGTCGCTCTGCAACTCGCCCCAGGCCCGGTCCAGCTCGGCGTCGGCGGCGTGGCGCGTGCGGGCGCCCGGCGGGTGGTGCCAGAAGAGGCCCTCCAGCGCGGCGTGCACGAGCGTGCCCTTGACGGCGGGCGGGGACGGGGGCTCGGGCCGGTGCTCAATCTGGGAGAACCGGAAAGCGAGCGCGCAGTTGGTGAAGGCGGCGACTTTGGATGGGGTCAGTGTGCGCGGCAGTTCGAGCGCCATGGCACGAGGATACGGCTGCGCTCAGACAGGCACGCGGCATGCTCCCGAGGCGGTAGAAATGGCGCATGTCCCCTGACGCCCGCGGCCATGGCTGACCTCCGTCGCAGCACGCGCTGGGCCGGCCTGCGGCCCGGCGACCCGGTCCAGGTGGACGGCACCCGCCTGCGCGGCGCGTCGTGGCAGTTCGTGGCCCACGTCACCAACGACGAGACGGGCGACCAGTGGGTCGAGGTCGTCGGCGGGCGGGCGGGTGACCGCGCCGTGCGGTCGTTCCGTCCCGCCCAGCTCTACGCGCCGTCGGCCCGGCCCGGTCGTGACCCGTCGCTGGCCGACGCCCCGGGGCTCCCACTCGGCTGACGGATGGACCGTCCCGGCATCCCCACCATCACCACCGCGCGGCTGGTGCTCCGCCCCTTCACCCGGGCCGACCTCGATGCGCTGGTGCCCATCCACGCCGACCCCTCGTTCTGGTGGTACCCGCTGCGTAGCGCCATGTCGGAGGACCAGACCGTTGACTTTCTGGCGCGGGTCATCGAGCGCTACGACAGCGACGGCTTCGGCGTGGAGGCCCTGGTCGACCGAGAGAGCGGCGGACTGATCGGGTGGGCCGGCCTGGCCGTGCCGCACTTCCTGCCCGAGATCCTCCCCGCCGTGGAGGTGGGGTGGCGCCTGGCGGCGCCCTACCGCAGGCGCGGGCTGGCGACCGAGGCGGGCGCGGCCGCGGTGCGGTGGGGCTTCACCGAGGGTGGTCTCCACCGCATCGTCAGCATCTACGAGCCCGAGAACGCGCCGTCCGGCCGCGTGATGAAGAGGCTCGGTTTCACCCACTGGCTCAGCACCACGGGCCAGCAGCACGGCGAGGCGATCGACGTCCTGGAGCTGACCCGCGACCGGTGGCGGGAGCTCGGCGCACATGGGTGACGTCGACGTCCAGACCGCGCCGGCGCTCGAGGGAGAGGGCGGGCGCTACACGGCCCTGGTGCACCAGGACTGGGAGATCTGGGGCCCTTGCGGTGGGTACGTGGCTGCCATCGCGCTGCGGGCAGCCGGGGCGGAGAGCCCCTTCGCCCGCCCGGCCAGCTTCTTCTGCCACTACCTCTCGGTGGCGGCCTTCGAGCCCGTCGACCTCGTCGTGACGCCGCTGCGCTCGGGGCGCACCGTGCTGGCCCAGCGAGTGGAGATGACCCAGGCGGGCCGCACCGTGCTCGAGGCCATGGTGTGGTCGGTGGGGGAGGTGGCGGGCCTCGAACACCAGGACGTGCTCCCGCCCGACGTGGCCGACCCCCTCGCCGTGCCTGCCCGCACCGAGGAGCCGCCGTCCGGAAACGAGGACCGCCACCCGGACTACCGCTTCTGGGACAACTTCGAGCAGCGGCAGCTGGAGTGGACCGAGACCTGGCCGCCGCCGGGACCGCTCCCACCGACGTGGCGGACCTGGGTGCGTTACCGCGAGACGAGCGCCGTCGACGACCCCTGGGCCGACGCCGCCCGCCTGGTGGTCGTGCTCGACGTCGGCAGCTGGCCGGCCGGCCACCGCCCCCACGCGCACCGCGACCATGGCTTCATTGCGCCCAGCCTCGACCTCTACGCGTCGTTCCAGGATCCCTCCGGCTCGTCCGGGTGGCTCCTCCTCGACGCCCACTCGCCGGTGGCGCGGGACGGCCTGCTCTCGTGGACCGGGCGCATCTGGTCCGAGCGGCGCTCGCTGATGGCGAGTGGGGGTGGGCAGGCCGTGTTCCGCCACACCTGACGCCGAGCGGCGGGCCGCGCCCGTCCTCCCGAGTCCTATTCGGCCGTGTACCCGTCCATACGGGCCAGGATGCGCAGCATCACCTCGTCGGCGCCGGCGCCGATGGAGTCCAGCCGGGTGTCGCGGAAGTAGCGCGAGGTCCAGTGCTCGTCCATGTAGCCGATCCCGCCGTGGAACTGCACGGCCACGTCGGCCACCTCGCGTTGGAGCCGCGAGCCGAGCAGCTTGCCGATGGTGGCGTAGCGGGTGGCGTCCTCGCCGCGCACCACGGCGTCGGCGCACGTGCGCGCGTAGTGCCGCAAGACGTCGTGACGGGCCGAGAGCTCGGCCAGAACGAACTGCAGGTGTTGGTTGGCCAGCAACGGGGCGCCGAAGGCCCGGCGCTCGCGCAGGTAGGCCTTCGTGCGCTCGAGCGCGAGCTCAATGGAGCCCACCTGCTTGTAGAAGGTGATGAGCCGCTCGGCCTGGAACTGGGCCATCTGCTGCTGGAAGCCGCGGCCGACCTCGCCGATGGTGTTGGCCACGGGGACCCGCACGTCGGTGAAGGAGAGCTCGGCCGTGTCGCTGGACCACATGCCCAACTTCTCGAGCTTGCGCGAGACGGCGACACCCTCGAGCGCCGTCGGCACCACGATGAGCGACATGCCCTGGTAGCCCGGCTCGTCGGAGGTGCGCGCCAGCAGGCAGAGCCAGTCGGCCTGCGTCCCGTTGGTGATGTAGAGCTTGGCCCCGTTGATGACCCACTCGTCACCGTCGCGGACGGCGCGGGTCCGGATGCCGGCGACGTCGCTGCCCGCGTCCGGCTCGGTGACCGCGATCGACGTCACCACTTCGCCGCGGATGGCGGGGGCCAAATACCGCTCCTTGAGCTCGGGTGAGCCGTAGCGCGCCAGCGCGGGCGTGGACATGGACATCTGCACCGCCATGGCCATCGGCACGCCACCGCAGCTGATGCGGCCCATCTCCTCCCCGGCGATCAGGGTGTAGCTGTGCTCGGCACCCATGCCGCCGTAGGCCTCGTCGTACTCGAGGCCGAAGAGCCCGACGGCCGCCAGCTTGGGAAAGAGGTCGTGGGCCGGGAAGATTCGGGCCGCCTCCCACTGGTCGACGTGGGGCTCGATCTCGCGCTCGAAGAGGTCCCGGAGCGTCTTGCGGAACAGCTGGTGCTCGTCGGTCTCGATCACCGGTCGAACGCTACCACCGCCAATTTGCCGTTCTCCGGGGTACCGCCCCCTACACTCCGCATCCGTGACGGATGCGTTGGTCGGCGTGCAGCACAGCGACGGCGTCCGCACCATCACGCTGGATTCGCCCGCCAACCGCAACGCGTTGTCGTCCCGGTTGCTCGACGAGCTGGCGCAGGCGTTGCGTGACGCAACCACCGACGCCGAGGTGCGCGCGGTGGTGCTGACCGGCGCCGGCACGGTCTTCTGTTCGGGGGCCGACCTCTCCGAGCGGGGGTCCGGTGCTCCCACCCGCATGCCCGAGATCCTGACCGGCATCGTCGAGAGCCCGGTCCCGGTCGTCGCCCGCGTCAACGGCCACGCCCGTGCGGGCGGCATCGGTCTCATCGCTGCGGCCGACCTGGCCGCGGCCCCGGCCGGCGCCACCTTGGGCTTCAGCGAGGTCCGCATCGGCGTCGCCCCGGCCATGATCCTGGTCCCGGCGCTGCGGGTGGCCGACCGCCGGTTCCTCTCGCGCGCCGTGCTCACCGGGGAGGCCTTCACGGCCGCGGAGGCGAGCGCGGCGGGGCTGCTGACCGCGGTGCTCGACGACGTCGCCGCGCTGGACGACTGGGTGGACGCCCAACTCGAGGCCGTGCGCAAGTCGGCGCCCGGTGCGGTCGGCGCCACCAAGTCGTTGCTGCACTCGCTGCCCGGCCGGGACTGGGCCGACGCGCTCGAGTCGGCGGCGGCTGTGTCGGCCGAGCTCTTCGCCGGCGCCGAGGCGGCCGAGGGCATGGACGCCTTCCTCGAGAAGCGCAAGCCGTCCTGGGACACGACGCCGTGAGCACGCTCCTGCGCACCCGCATCACCGAGACGGCCCCCGAGTTCGCCGCCAACGCGGCGGCCATGCGCGCCCTCACCGATGAGGTGCGCGCCCTGCACGACCAGGTGCTGGCGGGCGGCGGGCCGCAGTACGTCGAGCGCCACCGGGGCCGCGGCAAGATGATGGTGCGCGAGCGCCTCGAGGCGCTGGTCGACCCCGGCACGCCCGTGCTCGAGCTCTGCCCGCTGGCCGGGCTGCACACGCCCGACCCCGTCGGCGGGGGCGTCGTCGTCGCCCTGGCCGAGATCTCGCACACGCAGTGCCTGGTGATCGGCAACGACCCGACCGTGCGCGGCGGCACCACGAGCCCCACCACGATCCGCAAGCTGCTGCGCGCCATGGACGTGGCGGAGGAGAACCGCCTCCCGGTGGTGATCCTGGTCGAGTCCGGAGGGGCGGATCTGCCGCGCCAGGCCGACGTGTTCGTGCCGGGGGGCGAGCAGTTCCGCCGCCTGACCCAGCTCTCGGCACAGGGCATCCCGACCATCTGCGTCGTGTTCGGCTCCTCCACCGCCGGCGGCGCCTACCTGCCCGGCATGAGCGACTACACGGTCATGGTGGAAGACCGTGCCCGCGTCTTCCTCGGTGGCCCGCCTCTGGTCAAGATGGCCATCGGCGAGGATGCGGACGAGGAGGAGTTGGGAGGCGCCCGCATGCACGCCCGCGTGTCGGGCCTCTGCGACTACCTGGCCCGCGACGAGGCCGACGCGCTCCGCATCGCCCGCGGCATCGTGGCCCACCTGCACTGGCGCCGGCTCGGACCCGATCCGGCCGGGGCGGCCGAGGAGCCCGCCTACCCGGCCGAGGAGCTGCTGGGCATCGCGTCGGTCGACGTGCGGGTGCCCTTCGACGTGCGCGAGATCCTGGCCCGCATCCTCGACGGCTCGCGCTTCGAGGAGTTCAAGGAGGACTACGGGCCCCAGCTCGTCTGCGGATGGGCCTCGCTCGGCGGCTACCCCATCGGCGTGGTCGCCAACAACGGGATCCTCTTCTCCCCGGAGGCCCAGAAGGGCGCGCAGTTCATTGCGCTGTGCAACCGTACCGACACCCCGATCCTGTTCGTGCAGAACATCACCGGCTTCATGGTGGGCACGCGCTATGAGCAGGGCGGGATCATCAAGGACGGCGCCAAGCTGATCAACGCGGTGTCGAACTCGAAGGTGCCGCACCTCACGCTCATGGTCGGCGCCAGCTACGGCGCCGGGAACTACGCCATGGCCGGTCGGGCCTACGACCCCCGCTTCGTGTTCACCTGGCCCAACCATCGCATCGCCGTCATGGGACCAAAGCAGTTGGCCGGCGTCCTCTCCATTGTGCGCAAGAACGCGGCGGAGGCGGCCGGCCGGCCCTTCGACGAGGCGGCCGACGAGGAGTTGCGGCGGGCGACCGAGAGCCAGATCGAGGAGGAGTCCACGGCCCAGTACGCCACCGGGCGGCTGTGGGACGACGGCATCATCGACCCCCGGGACACGCGCACCGTGCTGGCCATCGCGCTGACGGCGGTGCACTCGGCGCCGGTGGCGGGGACGGCCGTCTTCGGCGTGGTCCGGCATTGATGGCGGCGACGCAGATCGAGCGGGTGCTGGTGGCCAACCGGGGCGAGATCGCGCGCCGCGTC
>DATNLP010000612.1:0-9428 GCA_035602795.1 Acidimicrobiales bacterium
GAGATCCTCGACCGTAGGATCGACTGAAGCGCTCAGGAACCTGCGCACAACTGACTCTGGCGGATAGCCCATGTAGCCCTCCCTACGTGGTCCGGATGCGACGGCCAGACGGTATCCCGGAAGTACTGCGGGGCGCCGCCGTCCCGGCGATCTCGGGCACCTCCAGGACAGAGGACTTTCAGATATCACACCTTCGCCGGCGGCCGTCGGCTTGCTCGCTCGTGTTCGGCCATGCCCACTGACGGCCTGGAGTGGAAGTCGTAGCGAGCAGGACCGTGCTTCGAGAGGTAGCGTCGCGGCGTCCGTGCCCAAGGAGGGGTGTCGATGTACCAGAAGATCGTGGTTGGGACCGATGGGTCGGCGGGCGCGAATGTTGCCGTCGACGCGGCGATTGAACTCGCCCGTCTGACCGGAGCTCGCTTGCATGTTGTGCACGTGCACAACGTCGTGGCGGCGAGTCTGGCGACCGGGGCTGAGCTAGCGGTGCCACCAGTTGACATCGTGGAAGTGAACGAGGCTATTCATACCGAGGGCCAGGTCATCTGCGACCAGGCGATCGCCCGAGCTGATCGTGCCGGGGTACAGGCGGAGGCGCACTGCATGGGTGGGCACGCGAGCGAGGAACTGCTGCAAGTGGCTTCCGCCGTCTCCGCGGACTTGGTCGTGGTCGGCAACCGGGGGATGAGCGGCATGCGCCGATTCGTACTGGGCAGCGTCCCAAACAAAGTGGCACATCACTGTCCTGCGAGTGTACTGATCGTGGACACGTCCCAAGGCAGGGCCTGAACCGATCCCATCTCCAATCACGCCGCCAGATAACACAGGTAGCTGGCGTGACCAGAACGCGGATCGCCCACGAGCCTTGCCCGAGCGCGATGGGGGGACTCCGCAGTTTTCGGGCTGATAGTTCGCCGATTTGGGGGATGTTGTCAGGCCGGCCGGCGGCGGCCACATGCGCCGAAGTGCCACCTAGGCGAACTGGGCAGTCAAATCTTCTGCCATGTTAGAAAACGTGCATGGCGAAGTCATCGACGCGGCTCGTGCTGATCTGTGGGCTTCCAGCCTCTGGCAAGTCGTCACTCGCTCGTCAGCTCGCAGCCAAAGTTCCCGCCGTCAGGTTGGATAAAGACGAGTGGGCGACTCGACTCGGCGCCGACCTGTGGGATGAAGCATTTCGAGTGCGTCTCGAACATCAGCTGTGGGTTCTTTCCCAGGATCTTCTTGCCCAAGGACAGAGCGTCATTTTGGAGTGGGGCCACTGGGCGCGAGTCGAACGGGATGAGAAACGACTCGGAGCGCGCGCCTTGGGGGTGGAGGTCGAACTGCATTACCTAAACGCGCCCTTGGAGGAGTTAATCGAGCGAGCTGAACGCCGAAATGCGTCGGGCGAGTGGACGGCGGCGCCCATGACTCGGGCTCACTTTGAAGAGTGGGCAACGATCTTTCAACCTCCGGATGAGGAGGAGATCCTGCTGTTCGACAAGCCCGTTACCGACGGTTGATCTCGTTAATCCTGTCCCGTGCTGAGTCGCAGCGTCAGAGAAGTTCCGAGTGCCCCACCTAATGGCCGTGCGGTGGCACTCTGACCGGGCGATCACTCAGGGGCGCTCCCTCCATCCCGCCTGCGTCGCGGTCTGTGGCAGCTTGTCGGTGTCGCTCACTCGCTCAAGTCGTTCCGTACAGCTCTGACAGCGTTGATCCCCGGGCGTCTGGCTCCACGGGCGGCGTTCGGAGAAGGCGTAGCTAAACTCGAGCCCGCACCACGTGAGCGGACGCTCATCGTGGATGAGGTGCCAACGATATGAGGGGACCGGCGAGTGTCGACGCCGCCGTCCGCGACCGCCCGCCGCCACATCGAACGGTTGGCTAGTGAATACCGCCATCTCAAATCCCATGAGAGCCCCCTTTGTAAGCCACTGGATCGTCGCGAGGGGCGGTGACGGCGCACCCGCTTCGTCAGCCGCAACCGTCCCTCAGTAGCCATGCTGGCACTACGGCCCGCGCCGCAATAGAGCCGACCGGACTTAAGCGGCACAACGTCCCGACAACATTGAAAGCTGGAGGGTGGCGGGGAACGATTGGCCCTATCGGATCTCCACAGGCCCCCCGGCTCACGCCTCCGTCCTCCACCCTCCGGAGAGTGCCTCGTTGCGCCTGCGACCGGGGGGTATACGGGTGCCCGCACAGCAGGAACAGGGGTCCCGACCCGGTGCTTTGCGGCTCTGGGGATCCAGCACCCTTACCGAGAACAACACCTCGAATGGGAGGTGCACCGATACCGCCCGGAACACGACCCGAAACAGGATCCGTCTTGCGCGGCGTCGCCAGCCTGCCGCCGCATTGATCTCAGCCCGCAATGTCATCGATGGTCCCCCGGGGTCCGCGCCGGATATACCACTCGAAGCCGTAGACATCGGCGAAGTGGTCGAGTCCGAGCTGCAATACCGAGGTCGTCTCGGGGATCTGACTTGAGTGCGCGGCCATTGCGGCCCGCTTGACCTCGAGCACGGAGCGCACGTCGACGAGCGTGGTCACCATCACACTCGCGACACCCAGGTGGGATCTCGCGAGGCCGAGATCCGTCGCGAGAATCGATTCCTCGACAAGATGAGTCTCCACGAAGTGGAGGTACTCCCGATCGACTGTGGTCTCATAAATAGTGTCGATACCTGCCTGGGCTGCTGCAACGATGCCCGCCCGGTGCACTGCGATGTGGTCCGGATGACCGTAGATACCGAACTCGTCGTAGACGACGATGGCGTCGGCCCCCTCGTCGACAAGGACTGCCGCCACGCTCGCTGCCACTTGTGGCACATCGGCCGACCAGAGAGACCCCGGTGCACCGTTGGCAGGATCACCGGGCATGCCCGAGTCCACGTAGTCGAGGAACCGAACCCCGGCGGCACCAAGTAGCGCTGCCGCGCGTTCGCTCTCCGCGCGGCGCAGTGCAGCAAGATCCTCACGACCTGCCGCGTGCTTGGGAAGGGTGCCGTGCTCGCCGCCCGTGGCGACGAGGACGACGACGCGGTGTCCTGCGGCCGCGAGCCTGGCGATCGTGCCTCCGGTGAAGATCGCCTCGTCGTCCGGATGGGCATGAAAGAAGACGGTCGTCTGCGGCACACGGCAAGTGTGCCGCAGAAAGCCACGTGAGGTCGGCCCATGCGGGAAGTGGTCAAAGGGCTGGCGCAAGCTCGTGACCGCATTACGCAGACAGGAGGAGAGAGGGGACTAGGTTCGTCAGCAGGGCCTGCGGCGGAGACTCGCGGTTCACCATCGACCACGATGTAGCGCAGTCAAACCGACGCGGGATCGATCGACGCTGCCCCGGACAGGCGTGAGTAGCTCATCTGGTGATCTATGGACGAGCCTGGGTCGATTCAGCCGGTGATCAACTCGTTCCTTGGGTAGTCCTCGTGCAGGAGCGCCGCAGCCTGCTGCGATCCGACCAGCGGGAGGCGGTCGACGTCAATCAAACCAAGCTGGACGAGCATTGAGCCCTGATCCCAGTAGATGCGCTCAAATGCGATCTTTCCGTTCTCAAATCCCACGACGGCCACATGCGGTAGTTCCACCCTGCGACCCGTAGGAGCGAGTCCCGGAAGGATCGCATCCATGACGATGTCGTGGGTGAACCTCACGATGAATTCGTCGATCACCATGTTGTCAGTCGTCGTTCGGGAGATCCGCTCGACCGAGAGATCGGAAGGCCATTTCCCGACGAAGTGGTCTCTGTAAAAGTCGCGCAGCGCGTCTTTGCCTCTCGCACCAGTAACTACCGGCACATGAGTGAGGCTCGGCGCATCAGTCATGGTCTCCATCGCCTTGTCGGCGTCTCGCAGCTCGAACTCTGCTGACATGTGAGCGTCGAAGACGGCCCCGAGATCAAATCCCGCATCTGCCTTCATCGCGGCCTCCAATCGCGTGAGACGTCCGAGGGCCCTGAACCCATCGTGCAGACGATACTCCTGCGCGGTTCGACTCATCTGGGCCTGACTTCATGACCGATTTCGCTCGATTCTGGGCATGCGGCCCGAAATGCAGATAGCCACGGACCGGCGAGATAGGCACCCCCGGCCTCCGCAGATGCGATCTAGCGCTGGGCGTCAGCGTGGCATACGTCAGAGGATCGTCACGCGGGTCGCTTCCTGCTTGCCTTGGGCGAAGCCGGCATGGGCTGAGGGGATGCGGGTTGCCAGATCCATCTGGTTCGTGCCCATTGCGGCTCGGGAATCGGAGTTCGGTGTGATCACCTCGACGTGGCTGCCCTGCTTGCGTAGGGCCTCGACCTGGCTCGGCAGGTCCGTGCCCCATTCCGGTTGTCTGCGCAGGCCCTCAAACTGGCCTTCAGGCTGCGGCCCGCTCCGTCCGCCGAACGGCGAGAGCACCACTACGTTTGCATAGCCCGAGGCAAGGTCGGCGTTTTCTGCGGAACGCACGCCACCGTTGATGTAACGAGTGCCATTGATGCTGTGCGTGGGGGTCGAACCGGGAAGCGCAGTGCTCGCAGTGACTGCGTCCACTAGGTCGACGCCGGAATCGCGGTCGAACGCAGCCAACTCGCCCGTGTGCGCGTCAATGGCCACCACGATCATCGGCTCGCTCGGCCATTCATGACGAGGCAACCGGGCGGCGACCATCGCGCGCCGCTGTTCCGCCCCGGGTTCGAGTATGGAGTCACTCTCCAGCCCAAACGCGCCCATCGCACGTTGTAGATCGGCTGCCGAGGTGGCAGCAGCGCCGATGGCCCTCATCCGCTCGAACACCGTGGCGATCGGCAGGGACGGCGGCCGTCCCCGGTTCTGTCCAACTGGTTGAACGGGCGGGGTCAGCACCGCGGCGAACAGTTCGGCCGCCGGTATGCCGCTGCGCACCTGCGCTGCAGCGGTGGCACCGGACGACGTGCCGATCACCAAATCGGCGGCCTTTGTCATATCGAGACCAGCTTCGGCCAGGCCTGCGATGACCCCTATCTTCCAGGCGTTGCCGGCAGCCCCACCACCACCGAGAACCAGAGCAATGTTGTGATCCACCGGCGGGTGCGACGTGCGTCGCGCTAAGTCAGGCGTGAAGGATCCGGCTTTGCCCCCAGTCGACGGGAGCGATTCGTGAAACTGCGACATGTCTAGGTCCCTTCCAGGGCATCCGAGGTGCGGGCGCCCGAGGACCGACGACGACGAAGCTCTAGCGGCTCCAGCGTGAAGGGGTGGGAACCCGACTGTGAACGAAAAGAATCGGACTCACCTCCTTAGATCGTGCGCTGTGACAGCGCTCCTGAACGAACTGCCTTTTGAGGGTAGACGGGCAGGAACTCCACCGCAAACGAAGCGAGTCTGGGCTATCCCCATCGTGCGATTGGCACCCACCCAGTCCCGGCGTACTGGGGCAGGGGTCTGCATGCTCGAACGCCCTGAAGACCGATCCATAGAGACGCTCCGGCAGCGGTCCTACTCGGTACAGATGTTCTCGAGTCTCTCCAGGCTCGCCGCCATGGACTCAAGCACCGGATTGGTCCCGTTGATCCACGCCCCGCCATCACGTAGGAGGTCTTCGGGCAAGGGGCCGGAGTCAAAGACCTCGGTGACGACGGTGGCGTGGTCACCGTCCGGAGTGAGGATGTAGCCCCAGCGGTAGCCCGCAGGAATGCCGACCTTGGATGGATCATTACCCTCAGCCCGAGATGGGTCTCCGGGAGCCGGTTCCCAAAAAATGCGGCGATCTGGCTCGAACTCCACCACATAGTTGACCATGAGGTAGTCGTCTCCGAGCCGATGCATCTTCATGCTGAAGGTGTCGCCCACCTCGGAGATGGGACGGTCGAGTACGGCTCCCCGGAGCATGCCGGACCCATCGAGATCCACGTGACCTTGCGGATTCGCCAGGATCTTGAAGATGAGGGCTGCCGGTGCTTCGATTCTGCGTGACACTTCGAACGGCTTGCTTACCGCTGCCCTGGTCCAGTGTTCTCTTTCGGCCGGGTCCATATTCAGATCATGGCTGAGGGGTGAGCGCCCTGCCACCGTTGTGCCGCCTTGTGACACCCCAGTCCTGATCGGGGGCAGTCGCAGATCAACCTGATCTGTGCGTCTGCACCCTCAACAAGCCGCACCCGAGCGGGAATTAGGCGGATGTGGCCCAGTAGCGACATGGGTAGCGGGTCGCTGCGGGCGCGCGTGGACGGTTCGTGCTCGCGTTGTGGACCGTCGTCAGCCGGTGCTGGCGGCCAGTTCTTCCGCTGGGAGAATCCCCTAGGCGGCGACCTCGGCGAGCAGGGCGTCGATCTGGGACATGCACGCCCTCATGCCTTCGACTACGCCCGTGGCGATCGCTCGCTCCATACCGTCGAGAGAGTCGAAATGCGTCGTAAGGATCATCCGCGTCGTGTCGCCCACCGCTTCGATGTCGATCTCCATGCGAGTCATGGAATGGCCGTCGCTTGGCGTTCCGTCATCTTCGACGATGGCGTCTTCGACTACGAGCCTGGTAGGTGCGTCGACCTCGATTACGTTCCAGGTGCCGTCGAACCTTTCGCCGCCGTCGGGCCCGGACATGAAGTACGTGATCGTGCCGCCCGGCATGAGGTCGTGATGCTCGAACGTGGCCGGGAATCCTGGCGGACCCCACCACCGCTCGAGTAGGCGAGGGTCGGCCCACAACTGCCATACGTTGCTGACGGACGTCTTGAACTCCGCGGTGATGACCATTGTCTTGGCCTCTGCGTTCTTGTCAACATTCCAAACGGTCATTCGCTTTCCTTCCCAGTGGTTTCGTTGAGGACGCCTTCGAAGCGTTCGAGGCGGGCCCGCCACACCGTTTCGAGTTCATCAAGAAGCTCGTGCGCGCGGCGAAGTTGGTTGACCTCGCCGCGCACGAGTTGTTCCCGTCCGCTCCGGTGCTTTGAGACCAGACCGGCGTTGACTAGGACTTCGACGTGCTTCTGCACCGCGGTGAGGCTGATCGGATACTGCCGGCCCAGCTCGCTGACGGAGCGCTCACGGTCGAGGGTCTTCGTGACGATGTCGCGCCGTGTTCCATCGCTGAGCGCGAAAAACAACAGGTCGGTCTGTTTCTCCCGCTCCAGAGTTCCTACAACCATATGGTTGTAGGATTGCACCTCCCGCCGGCGATGTCAATGGGGCAGCGCCGACCGCATTTGCCGGGGAGGTTGTCCCTGCAGACGTGCCGCAGGGGTCCGTGACCCAGGCCTCTCATAACCACGCTCAGAGCCGGCAATGAAAGGGGGCGACCCCACGGCCCGTCGTCCAGGCGGCATTCGGGGGCAGTTGACCTCGCCGCCAATGATTGATGGACCACGGTCGATTAGGCCTGGGGAATCACCCGGAATGGGTGGCGTCCGCGGATTCGGTACGCGCCGTAGTCCCAATCGAGCGTGAAGACGGTCCCGACGCCCTTGCTCCTCGGCGCACGCCACCAGGGTGGTATCGGGCTGGATTCGTTCTCGATCGAAGCGGTTTGCCCTGCGTTGCCAACCTTGTCGTTCCATGGCCGCCGCTTCATGGGAACGTCATCCCCAGGGCGATCCATGGCGCCCAGGTCCGGCGATCTGGGGAAAATCTCAGTGGGCGGCGATTGCGTCCTCACTTCAGACTTCCGTCTGGATCATTAGACACAGCAATGCCATCTGCGAGAAGGTTCTCGATGGCCTTGGCATCAAGGTCAAGCTCGGCCAAGATCTCACGGGTGTGCTCGCCAACGTGGGGAGCTCGGTACCGCGGCGAGGGAGGTGACCCCCCGAAGTCAGCCGGGGTCGCCAGCATCGGTAAGGTCCCCTGCTCGTCTGGCACCCGGACCACGGCCTGCGCAGCATGGAATTGCTCGTCGGCGAGAACTTCGTCGATCGAATTCACCGGGCTCCAAAAGAGGTCGGCCTCAGCCGCAAACGCCTCCGCCCATTCATCGAGGCTCTTCGCCGCGAAGATCTCGTCGAGAAGCGCAATGAGTTCTCGGGCGTTGGCGGCCCGGCTGCCGGCTGAAGCGAATCGATCATCGTTCAGCCATTCGGCGTGGCCCACGGCCCGAGCGAGCGCCGGCCAGTGTCGATCCCCTTCGAGTCCGACGATCCAGAACGCCCTCCCGTCTCCTGCCGTGTAGTTGTTCAGCACGGGGCTGTACATCGTCTCGCGTTGTCCGATTCCCAGGGTCTGACCCCACATGAGCGCGACGTTGAGATCGAAGCCGATGGTGTAGACGCCCTGTCGCAATAGCGAGGTCGAGACGACCTGTCCACGTCCGGTGCGCTCTCGCTCGAACAGCGCGGCACTCACCATGGCGGCGCCAGTCATCGCAGCCGAGTGATCACCCATACCGCCGCGCTGGAAGGGCAGTGGACCGCCGGGACTGCGGAGCGATTCTGCGATTCCCGCGCGCGCCCAGAACGCCGCGATGTCATAGGCGCCCCGGTTGGCATCAGGGCCTTGCATGCCATAGCCCGTGATGAGGGCGTAGATGAGCCGGGGATGCTGCTTGTGTGCCTCCTCCGGCCCGAGCCCGATGCGCTCCAGCGCGAGGGGCCTCAGGTTGCTGAGAAAGACATCCGTGTCGGCCACCAGCTGATGCAGTAGCGCAATGCCTCGCTCGTGAGAAAGGTCGAGAGCAATGGCGCGCTTACCACGGTTGTCGAGCTCGAAGACTGGGTTTGAAGGAAGGTCGCCGCCCAGCATTTTGAGCAACGTTCGACACGGGTCACCTTCGGGAGTCTCCACCTTGACGACATCAGCACCCCAGTCAGCCAGGATCCCGCCGCATCCCGGACCCGCGACCCACACACCTAGCTCAATGACTCGGACACCCTCGAACGGACCACTCATGCCGGTAGCCTAAAGAATTGGGGACGAGAACTCATTGAGCAACAACATGGCCCATTTCAAAGAGCCGCACCCGGCAGCAATAGGGGGCAGTGTGTTGACTAATTTGCTTCAGCTCTCCTTCGAGCGAATCGGATTTGGTCTGCGATCCAAGGGCGAACCATGGCCAGGTACCAGGCTCCGCCCACCAGACCCACCACACAGGCCACAGCATCGATACCAATGAAGACGATTGCTGAGACTATCAGCAACAGGCAAAGAGTCGAGATGAGGATTGTGAGTGCTGAAAGCCCCAACACGAGGAGCCATCGATTCTTAGGCACATGGGCGACCTTGCACGCAAGTGATGGACGCGCCAGCAGATCTAAGCCTCGATCCACCGAATAACGACCTGAACTGACACCCGCGCATCCGCGGAAAGTGCCCCCCGAACTGGGAAGCTGACAGTCACCACAACACATCAGTACCCAGTCACAGGAGGCACTTCCAGTGAAGTCAGTATCGCGCGGCATCGACCGGGTTGCGGTGACCTTCGACGAGCCCAATTTGGTCGCCAATGCCGGACTGCTGCTCGTCGCCACATTGGTCGCGCGGCTCGGCCTCGAG